>CAYSXY010000061.1:0-10715 GCA_964435165.1 uncultured Rickettsiales bacterium | reverse complement strand
CTCCAAATAGAATCCCTCATACCAATCAATCGTCAATTATTGGTTAGCAATGCCTTCAATAAGGGTCGTTGGCAGGTTTGCAGGGTAAAATTCGAGATGATATGCGCATTAGGTGTGCATGATTCAGCAGAGCTTTATGGAGTATGATATTAACGACACTGAAGGATGACAAATGCGACCGGTCATAATATAGCCTACTCATGCGCCAGGGTTCGACTTCTCTATTCAGTATCATCACGCTATGGGTCACGTGCCTGTTACTGGTCGCGGCTGCTTTCAGTCAAAGCCATGCTTCGACTATTCTGGTCAGGAGTGCGGATATACAGGATGTGCCGCATGGCCAGCAGATCGCACTTGAAATTGCGGGTGCGTCGCCGATCTATCGGGTATTTACATTGCCATCTCCGCCCAGGCTGGTGGTGGATATGGAGGGCACTCGCCTGGCGCCGAATTTTCAAACCCGTTACGGCCAGGCAACGGAAATACGTGATATTCGCCATGCGGTAAGGGAAAGTGGGGTGCTGCGTGTCGTGTTTGATTTATCGACAAAAATGCAGATTCATCATCACAAGCTAACGCCGGAGCAATCGGGTCATCATACGTTGGCAATCTCACTGCGCGATATGGGTGCGCCGCCGGTTCCGGTTATCGGCAAGGCGTTAGAGGAACCGGAGCCTCAAGAGATTATTGATGATCCGCTATATGAAGATACTCTCTCCTTGAAACCCCAGTTTGGCCATCGGCAGCGATTGCGTCACTGGCACCGCCATACGAATAGTACTTCTGAGGCAGTAGACCAGGCGGAAGAACGGGACGTAATCAGCCCATTCAATGCCATCCCTGAGTTAAAGCCCACCACATCCGCTGGCTGGCCACCTGTACCGGTGGCTAAGGGCGGTGCAAGTATGGAGTTGTCGTTAGACGAGTTGCCCGTGTCAGGACAAAAGCGCCGCATTGTGATTGATGCGGGTCATGGCGGTATTGATCCCGGAGCCATAGGTGTCAGCGGCATTAAAGAGAAGGAAATTACGCTGCGTTTCGCCCTGGCCTTGAAAAAGGCGCTTGAAGATAGTGGGCGCTATGAGGCGGTTCTCACGCGCATCGACGATTATTTCCTGCCACTGCGCGAACGTATCCGCGTTGCACGTCAGAATGGTGGAGAGTTGTTTCTGTCACTGCACGCCGATGCGGCGCCCAGTGGAAAAGCACGGGGCTTTTCCGTCTATACGTTGTCGGAAAAGGCATCGGACGAAGAAGCTGAATTACTGGCACAGCAGGAGAATAAGGTCGATATTCTGGCCGGGGTTGATTTGTCGAGCGAGGATGACGACGTGGCCGGTATCTTGATTGATCTGGCGCAGCGCGAGACAAAGAATAAATCCTCGTTATTTGCAGAGACCATCATCAAGACACTACGCGATGAGGTGCATATGCGCACCAATACGCACCGCTTTGCCGGGTTTGCGGTGCTTAAATCGCCGGATATTCCGTCCGTACTGATTGAACTTGGCTTTTTAACCAATCGTGAGGATGAACGCATCCTGCGCAAAGATAAGGCGTTTGAGCGGCGGGTGGTAAAGGGGCTGGTGCAGGCCATAGATCGCTACTATGCTGAACGCTAACTGGTAGGGAGGAGACGACATGCATTGGCTCATGCGGTTGGCCGTCTGGGGAATGATGACAGTGATTGTCGGGGCACTGTTCCTGTTGATGGTGATCAGCCATTACAGCGAAGATCTGCCGGACTATCAGCAATTGTCGGATTATCGCCCGCCGATGATCACCCGGCTCTATGCCGCGGACGGGCGGTTGATGGCTGAGTATGCTCGCGAAAAGCGCGTCTTTGTGCCTATTGGAGCGGTGCCGCGCCGCTTAAAACAAGCCTTTATCGCGGCGGAAGACCGTAATTTTTATGAACATCCAGGCATCGATTTTATTGGTATTGCCCGCGCCGTCGTGACCAATCTGTCGAATATCGGCACCGGCAGATCACTGGTCGGCGGTTCAACGATTACGCAGCAAGTGGTCAAAAACTTTCTACTAACGCGTGAACAATCTTTTGAGCGCAAAATCAAGGAGGCAATTCTCGCCTTTCGCCTCTCGCGTGTGTATTCCAAAGATAAAATACTGGAGCTGTATCTCAATCAGATTTTTCTCGGTCGCCGCTCCTACGGCGTGGCTGCTGCGGCCATGCGTTATTTTAACAAATCAATTGATGAATTGACGTTGGAAGAAATAGCATTTCTTGCCGCATTGCCCAAAGCTCCCTCCCATTATGATCCTGAGAAAAACTATGAGCGTGCCAAAGCACGCCGGGACTGGGTCATCGGTCGCATGGAAGAGGATGGCTACATCACCTCAGAAGAAGCACATCTGGCCCAGCAAACAACCATCATCACTCGTCGGCGCGATCGTACGGAAATTGCCGATGCATCCCACTATTCGGAAGAAGTACGTCGTCAGCTTGACGATATGTATGGAGAAGTCGCGCTGTATTCAGAAGGGTTGACCGTGCATACAACCCTTGATCCTGAATTGCAGCGCATCGCCGAAAAAGCGCTGATTGATGGGGTGATGGCCTATGAGCGTCGCCATGGTTTCAAAGGGCCGCTCACGCATCTGGCTTCTACACAGGACTGGCTGCAGCAATTGCGTGAATTAGACAGCCCGCCGCTTCCCAGTGGCTGGCATGTCGCGGTGGTAACACGACTTCGTGACTCCGTTGCATTTATCGGGCTGGATAATGGGCGCTCCGGGCGCATTCGCCGCAATGACATACTGTGGGCACGTCCGCGTATTGCGGGCATGGCAACGGGGGCAGCGATTTCCAGTGTGCGTGATGTGCTAAAAGAAGGCGATGTAATACTGGTCGAAAAGCTTGATAATGTCCGTCTGGAAGATGGAACGGTCATTGCCGATCGCTTTGGCCTGCGCCATGTGCCGGATGCGAATGGCGCAGCCGTGATCATGGATCCGCATACCGGTCAGGTCCTGGCGATGTCAGGCGGCTTGCCGTTTCGTAATGCGCAATTTAACCGGGCGACACAGGGGATGCGCCAGCCCGGTTCGGCCTTCAAACCCTTTGTCTATATGGCGGCGCTCGAAAATGGCTTTACACCCTCTTCGATTGTCATTGATGCGCCAATTGAATTGCCGCAAGGCGATGATTTGCCGCCCTGGTCGCCTCAGAACTATTCCGGTGATTATTATGGGCCTTCTACCTTACGCACCGGGCTGGAAAAATCGTTGAATGTGTTGACGGTACGACTGGCCCAAATGCTGGGGCTGGGGCGCGTGCGTGAGATCGGCCAGCGCTTCGGCATTTATGACACATTGCCTCCCAATTATTCGGTCGTGCTTGGTTCTGCAGAGACAACCCTGATGCGAATGGCGACAGCCTACAGCATGATTGTCAATGGCGGCAAGCAGGTCACACCGGTGATGATTGACCGCATTCAGGATCGGGAAGGGGGCTTTATCTATAAAGCGGATGAGCGAGATTGCCTGGGATGTAGTCATGTGAATGATCCATCGCAGGTCAGTGAGTCCGTGCCTGTCATTGCCGATCAGCGCGAAGAGGTGATCGATCCGCGTACGGCTTACCAGATGGTCTCAATGATGCAGGGGGTGGTTCAGCGAGGCACGGGCCAGCGTGCACGGGCGATTGGTAAACCTGTGGCAGGGAAAACCGGTACGACAAATAACACGATTGATAGCTGGTTTGTCGGCTTCACGCCGGATCTGGTTACCGGTGTCTATGTCGGGTTTGATGCGCCGCGAACCCTGGGAGAGAAAGAAACGGGCTCCAGTGTAGCATTGCCGATTTTTGTCGACATTATGACGCAGGCCCTAGCAGATGAACCGGCCACCCCGTTCCGCATTCCGCCTGGCATTCGCCTGGTGAAAGTGGATCGAACGACCGGGTTGCTCCCGTCACAATATACCGAACCGAAACATATCATCTTTGAAGCATTCCTGGCAGGAACCGAGCCGCGCAGCTACAGCCCGGCACCAATGCAATCCCATGACGGACTGGTGCCCGCCATTCCTGCCGGAGAAGGCTCAACTGTTGGCACCGGTGGGCTGTATTAATTGATAGCGTTATCACGAGATGGAGAATGTGACGAAAACGGCCATTTTTGAGAACCGGAAGTTCCAGTGTATATCAATACATGAAAGCCGGAAGCACAGAAAATGGCCGTTTGCAGGCCATTAAACATCTTGTGACGACGCTATCTAACACTTGCCTTCCGGTGACAACTATGGCATCCAACGGCAACTGACGCCCCTATGGTATGAAGGATACGAATGATGAAAGCGGAAATCGCCAGCACTATCGAGGAGATTCGCCAGAATCAGGCGCTCCTGAGGAGGTATCTTTGACTGGGATCAGGCCTGTCGTCGTTTAGATGAACTTAACAGTATCGCCGAAGCTCCCGATTTGTGGGGCGATCCGGAAAAAGCCCAGCAACTGATGCAGGAACGCACCCGTCTCGAACAGGGCTTGACGACCTATCGGGAACTGGATCAGGAATTAGAGGACAATATCCAGCTCATCGCAATGGCTGAGGAGGAAGGGGATGATGAGACCCTTCATGATGCCGAGCAGGGGATTGGTACGATTGCCGAGCGTCTGGCGCAAATGAAGATCGAAAGCCTGCTCTCCGGTGAAGCGGATGGCAACAACGCCTTTATTGAAATTCACCCCGGCGCGGGCGGCACTGAAAGCCAGGATTGGGCCTCCATTCTGCTACGTATGTATATGCGATGGGGAGAACAGCGTGGATTCCGGCCACAATTGATTGAAGAGAGCGCAGGCGAGGAGGCAGGCATTAAATCCGCGACCATTAAGCTGTCCGGCCATAATGCCTATGGTTGGGCAAAGACGGAAAGTGGTGTACACCGCCTGGTACGGATATCCCCGTTCGACAGCAATGCAAGGCGTCACACCAGCTTTGCCAGCATCTGGGTCTATCCGGAAGTGGACGATAATATCGATATCGAGATTAATGAATCGGACTTGCATATTGATACATACCGGGCATCCGGGGCCGGTGGGCAGCATGTCAACACAACCGACAGCGCGGTGCGTATCACGCATGCTCCAACCGGGATTGTCGTGCAATGTCAGAATGAGCGTTCTCAGCATAAAAACCGTGCGACAGCAATGAGTATGTTACGCGCCCGGCTCTATGAGCGTGAGTTACAGATACGTGAAGATGCGGCCAGTGCCGAACAATCCAGTAAGACAGATATTGGCTGGGGCCATCAGATCCGCTCATATGTGCTCCACCCCTACCAGATGGTCAAGGATCTGCGCACCAATGTTGAAACATCCGACAGTCAAGGAGTGCTGGACGGCAATCTCGACCCGTTCATCTCGGCCGCCCTGGCAGAACGTATTCAGGGTAAAGCAAATGAAACACCGGTAGATGCCGCCTGAACATTGATTGCTAACGGCTTGAAATGATTGCAGATGACTGCTATAGCGGCTGAAAACAGGACTGCTTAAGTACAGTATAGTGGTGATGACATGAAAAACAGCCTGGGACTGCATAAAAAACCGGAAGAGACACGCGTTGTCGTTGCCATGTCTGGTGGGGTCGATAGCTCTGTCGTTGCCGCCATGCTGGCCGATGAGGGGTATGATGTCATCGGGGTGACGCTGCAGCTCTATGATTATGGGGAGGCGCTACGCAAAAAAGGGGCCTGCTGCGCCGGCCAGGATATTCACGATGCACGGCTGGTGGCCGAGCAGATTGGTATTCCGCATTATGTGCTGAATTATGAGAGCCGCTTCCGCGAGTCGGTGATGGAAGAATTTGCCGACAGTTACCTGAACGGAGAAACTCCTATTCCCTGCGTACGATGCAATCAGACGGTCAAATTCAGTGATTTATTATCCACCGCACATGATTTGAATGCCGATGTCATGGCGACCGGCCATTATGTCCAGCGCCTGGAAGGCAAGCAGGCTGAGTTGCATCGCGGCGTCGATAGCGGGAAAGATCAGAGTTACTTCCTGTTTGCGACCACGCAGGAACAAATCAATTTTCTGCGCTTTCCCTTAGGACATTTACATAAAGACCAAACACGGGCTTTAGCTCAGCGTTATGGGCTGGCGGTGGAAGATAAGCCCGATAGTCAGGATATTTGTTTTGTCCCACAGGGCGGTTATGCAGAGGTGGTAAAAAAACTGCGACCAGAAGCATCACGCTCCGGGGAGATTGTGCATTGTGAGGATGGCAGAGTGCTGGGCAGGCATCAGGGCATTGTCCATTACACCATTGGCCAACGGCGAGGCATCGGCGTCGCCGCCGGGGAGCCGCTCTATGTCGTCAAGCTGGACCCGGAAGCAAACCGGGTGATTGTGGGGCCACGGGAGCAGTTGGCAACTCATGAAATCACCTTGCAGGAACTCAACTGGCTGGGTGATCAGCCATTGAATGGTGCGCCCTTACCGGTGGAGGTGAAATATCGTTCAGTGGGGCGCGCAGTGGCGGGTGAGCTTATGGCGGGTGCAGATGGAAAAGCGATAATGCGCTTTGCCGAGCCACAATATGGTGTCTCGCCAGGGCAGGCCTGCGTAATTTACGATAATCAGCGTGTGCTTGGTGGCGGGTGGATTGCCCGTCATCGCTAATCCAATGGTTAGGCCAGCCGTTTATAAATGGTAATTGTCAAATCATCGAGCGGAGCCGGGCGATTTCCCTGATAGCGGCGAAATAACGCCAATACATAGGCCATCAAATCACCGGCTGTGTGAAAATGTGCCTGATTATCACGTAAATGGTCAATAAACTGAACGTCAGAGAGTAGCTGGCCTTGCGCATCCGGTGTTTCGGTCAACGCATCGCTGTAGAGCAAAAGCATATCCATCGGGTCGAGCGTGGTCTGGCGCAACGGGAAGTCCGCGTCCGGATAACAGCCAAGTGGATAGCCCGTGCCATCCAGCACATCAATAGCGTAGTGAGCGCGCCTTAAAATCACCGGGGCAGGAGAGCCAGCCGCCGCATAATAGAGATGATTCTCCTGACTGTTGATGACACCATAAAACATGGTGGCAAACTGACCGGTGGACAGCAGTGCCTCAAGGTAACGATTCAGGAGACTCAGATATGCATCTGGACGTTTTGCCTCTGGATGATCCTCCTGCATAATGCTGTGTAATCGGAACGTGTTAATGGCGGAAATCACCCCGTGCCCGGAAAAGTCAATCATGTAAATAGCTGTTTCGTGGGACGATAATTTACGCAATCCCCATATGTCACCGCCAATGATCGAACTGGGCTCAAAATGTGCCTCCACATGCAGCTTATGCTGCTTTTCCCAATAATCCAGATCACGCTTGCCCGGCATCAGGCTTTTTTGCATGGTGCTGGCAATTTCCAGTTCCTTGTCCATCAATTCCTTATAGATCGCCAGATCCTTGAGTAAGGCCTGTTTTTCCAGATGCACAAAAACCCGTGCTATCAATTCGCTCTGGTTGAGTGGCTTGGTGACCAGATCGGTCGCGCCAGCATCAAAGGCTTTGGTGCGAAGTTCAGCAGATGGTCGCGAGGTTTGAAACAACACCGGTAATTGCTGAAATTCAGGAATGGCACGGATATGTTGGCAATAATCCAATCCATTCATCACAGGCATCATGATGTCCAAAATCACCATATCCGGTTTATGTGTCAGGGTCTTATCTAAGGCTTCTTGGCCGTTTTCTGCCGTGATTATTCGCTCAAACCCGTGAGAAGATAATAATTCGCTCAGGATGGTTAAATGATAATCCGTGTCATCCACAAGCAATAAGAGCGACTGCTTTAGCTTTTGTCGTTGTTCTTCGAACGATGGTTCCATCATTGTCTCAGCAAGTCGTACACTAGCAGTGGGATGTGTGGCAGAGGCGGGAGCTATATGAAAATGTGTGATGAGTGTATAACCATCATGACTCCAGGTAACGTTGTCGCTAAACGCCTGAATAATTGCGAGGCCACGGCCGTGCATTTTATCGGCTTCAAATACAGGGACGGTACTGGCATCGTATGGCTTACCTTCATGCGTTATGTGCACATCAAGGCCATTCTCCGTCGGCATAACATCAATTGACACGCAGCGTTCATCATAGGGTGATTCTGTCAGGCGTTTAGCCACCCGATCATAAAATGCAGTGATATTCTCACAGGTATCAAACTGACTTTCCAGTTCCAGATTGCCATGAAAGATAGCATTCGTCAGTGCTTCGTGAATCACCGTCACCAGTTCAGCCTTCTTCTCTTCTTCCATGGGCCTTAGCATTGTTGCCATTTGCACAATAAACTGGCTGATGCGAACATCGTAACGCTTGAGTACTCGCAGGGTGAAGAATAAGCCGACCGGACGATTGTCCGTAGAAGGAAGATGTCCAGACAATGCTTCACAATGGTGAGAAAGCGTCAGAATCGCATCCAGCCCATGGTTTTTGGGCTCAAGCTGATAGTCATGATCGGTAGTGACCAGCAATTGATAGGTATAGTCGCTGGTGTCGTCTTGGGTCTTTGCCAAAAACTCATCTTCAGGCAACAACATAAACATCGCCTGAGGAGCAATGTCATCAGTGATGATGCGCGGCAAGGAAATAGGAATAAGATACGCTTCAGAAAGCACGAGGTAACAATAAAAACGAAACGAGGCAGTTATGAAACGATGGTGAACAGATCCTCAAAACGTGAGACCTGAAACATTTTGAGAGGCTGCCCCGTGGGAGATTTAATAGATAAACGCACATTGGATGCATCGGCTTCTTCACGGGCAAGGAGCAGCATTCCAAGTGCCGCAGAGTCAATAAATTCCAACCTGCTAAAGTCGAGTATGGCCTGCTGCGTGCCGCTCTCTTTAAATTTTTGCAAGATGTCGCGAAAGGGGGCATTATCAGCGAATGTAAATTTACCACTGATCGAAATTTCAAGAGTGGAATCATGTTGTGAGATCGCTGTTTCCATGATGCCTGACATCCTACACTAAGTTTTCTACGATAAAATAATATACGCTCAATAAGTTAAAAAAGCTCAACATCATCCTCATCATCAGACGTCGACTCAGCGCTCTGATATTCTGCGCTCGCTACCATCACATCATGTTGTTGCAGGTGAGAGGCAAGCAATTGCTTGATGCTGCTCAACTGGCATGATTGCAGGATGGTCGTCGCACATTCGCGCTGAAATGATTCTGCTAAGGGCTGGCCACGCATACTATCCGGGGCCAGACCGCCCAACGCATGCAAGGTCTGCTCATAGACCTGCATCATGCCGACGGAATTTTGCACCACTTGCGAGGTGCGATCCTGAAATTGCATGCCAATCGTCATTTCCTGGATGGTGCTGGAAATACGCTGCGATGTTTCGGCCGTTTTGGTCAGTGCTTCCTTAAAACTGTCATTACGCGCCACCAGACTGTCCATCAGCAAATCCAGCTTCTCTTTGGCGATAATATTTTCCGACATATCAGTCGTTGCCACTTGCTTTAAGATACCGTAGCCGGTTTCCACACTGGTGCTGACCGTCCCGATCTTTTGCTGCATGTCTTCAGACAATTTGGCGATGTCACGCGCCACGGTTTTCACTTCGTCGGCAACGACGGCGAAGCTGCGACCCGCCAATCCCGCTTTATTCGCCTCAATACTGGCATTTAAAGCCAATAAGTTGGTTTGTTTGGTGATTTTTTGTACCCGTGTGACCAGACCCTTCGTGTCCTCCAGGTTTTTCATGGCATCATCCATGTTGAACACCATCGACATCGCCATTTTGGAGATGTCGAGAATCTGGCTGACTGATTCACTCAACGTATCGTTAAACATTTGGGTGAAATCTGAAATCGGAATCGACTCGCCTTCCAATTCGAGTGTTCCCGCTTTTTCGATAATTTCACCCATCTGGGCACTTTGCTCATTGGCAGATTCGGCCAGCCTGCGAAAACGATCGCTTAAGTCGATAGTGCTCTGTTCCACCGTTTGCGCAACATCCGGCAGTTCTTTTTGCAATAATTGCACGAGTGACAGCGCGATGGGGGTGAGGGCGATATATCCCTGAAGTAGCCTGACGGCACGCTCGGCATCATTATTACCCTGGAAAAATTGTACGAGTGATGATGCATAGGCATCATCACGTTGAGCAACGGATGCACTGTCCTGTGTAGACTGGCTGAGTGCGGCGACATCGTCCGGGTCAAGTGGTTCATCAGCGACCAGCGGTTCATCAGTGGAAAGAGCATCATCCTCCACTGAGTCGGCAGAGACTTCCCCCTCATTATCCTCTATCTCGATAAGATCAATGGCATCATCGTCTGGCAATGTCGTTGCAGACGGGTCATCTGACACATGCACCTCGATCTCGTCTGCCATGATATCGTCGAGCATCAGTTCATCGTCATTCGCCTCAGATGCGTCTAATTGCTCGGATACTTCTGCCTCGTCAAGCGCATCAAATTCGTCAAGCTCTAAGATATCTTCATCCTGCGAAAGGGCATCATCCCCTGCAATGGAAGGCCCTTTACCACGCTCATTGTGGGCGTTTCCTCCCTCGAGGTGAAAAATATCATCTGGTATGGCCACATTCCCAGACATTCGGGTGGCCCGTCTGTCGGCATTTGATGTCATCACATGTCTCCCCACCTGGCAGCGCAAGATAATGCTGCGAATATACCACTATAGCATCTCATCTTTGCCAATGTCCTAACAGGTTTGAATAAAA
>CAYSXY010000060.1:0-10887 GCA_964435165.1 uncultured Rickettsiales bacterium | reverse complement strand
CTCTCAGATTTGCTGCATCATTAGTACCCCCCATACTTAAGTCAATAATGTGTCCAATATGTAGTCGCGTCTTCCTTGAGGGATCATATGGGTGTAACTCTCCAGCAACCGCCCCACATTGTTGGCATGTGTAACCATTGCGATCTAAAACATAAGAACGTAGCTCTTTGGAAATAGAACGCTCAAACGCTGGAGAAGGTTTTGGGTCTGTTAACACGTATTGCCCTGGCTTAAGGCTGCTTCTGTCGTTATGTGTTAGAATTTGATAGCCTTCTTCTGTTCTTAATTCTCGTACTCTTCTTGCCCATTCTGTTATACCGCCCGCAACTTCACGTAATTCATTAGAGTCCATTACTTTACCTATGTTAGATAAGAAATGCTCTCGCAGCTTCGTTCGTGCGCCTTTTTTAGTACGTTTAGTCATGCAGCGACCGGGACTAACTTTTTAGATTGGACAGCCTGAAAAATTTTTTCTGCAACTGCTTGAGCAACAGGAGGAGGAAAAGCATTCCCAACTTGTCTGTAAGCAGGGGTTTTTTTCCCTTGAAAGTGCCAAGAATCGGGAAAACCTTGGATTCTGGCAACCATTCTAACAGTCAACCTTGGCATGCCAGTGAAATTTTTTTCTGGTGGTTCATTAGCAATAATCATTCCATCCACGCCAAGCTTAGCCCATGCTTTCTTGGCTCTTGTCGGGCCCAAATCTGGTCCGCCATGCTTATGAGAGCCTCCCACAATTGTAGGAGCAATATCATTAGCAAGTAGTTTCCAGTTTTTTGCGCCATTCCATCCATTGCTAGCCATTAAGTCATATAAAGTTTCACCAACTGTGAAAGGTTTCTTCAACCCTTTCTCTGGCCAGCTAAAATGATCAGCTAAAGTATTTTTTATTGCTACAAATACAACTCTTGGCCTTAATTGAGGAACGCCAAAATCCGATGCATTTAATAAATGCCATTCAGTGGTATATCCCATTTTCTTTATTTGCGACGATATATAGTCTCGATATCCACTAAAAGAGGCATCCATTAAGCCTCGAACATTTTCAATCATTACTGCACTAGGCTTGGTCGTAGAGATGATTTCTAATGCCGCAGGGAAAAGGTTTCTTTCATCGGCTTTTCCTAACTGTTTACCAGCTTTAGAAAATGGCGGGCACGGTAAACCGGCGGCCAAAAGATCAATTCCTTTAAATGCTGACGCATCAAAGTGATTAAGGTCTTCCTCAAACACTCTCCATTCAGGCCGATTTGTACGCAATGTAGCACAAGAATGTTTATCAATTTCAACTAGAGCAGCATGTTCAAAACCTGCTAATTCTAGACCAAATGCTTGCCCGCCAGCTCCTGCGCACAGCTCGATGGAATTGAGTTTAACCATAAACCGCAATATTTTTTAGTGTATGACGTAAATAATATGCATCTTATTGTAAGCAATAAGCAAGTATTTAACTCACCGCAGCAGCGATGCCAGCGCGTTGGAACGGAACTCGCGGCGATAACTGACATAGACCACCCAGCTACAGCTGAGAATAAACAGCAGCGGATGGATAAACCAGGCGAGTGTCGCCAAGCCGTAATAATAGCCACGCACTCCTAAATTGAAATGTTTGGCGGCATTAATCGACAATTCAGCCCCGCGGCGGGCGAAATGCTCGGCCTCTTCCAAGTCATCTTCCGGCAGCGGCGCTGCACCGATGATAATGGAGGTGTAATTGTGAGTGCGTAGCGACCAGGTATATTTGAAAAAGGCATAAGTGAAGATGAGGATAAGCAATAACACTTTAATTTCCCACATCACCACGGAGGTCGTCACGGCGAAGGGCAGGGCGGAAATCACCTCTACCGCCTGATCGCTATAGCCCAGCATGGTAATCAAACCGGCGACGATCAGGATCGAGGTTGAAGCAAAAAAGGTGATCGCCCGCACCAGATTACCAACGATGGTCGTGTCGACAATGCGGTTCTCACGCGTGAGCATTTGCCGCATCCACTCATAGCGATAGCCATTCATCACGGTAATGATGCTGTCCTTGCTTTTATTGCGGAATATATCAGCATACAGGCTGTAGCCCAGGGTGCAGAGCAGAAACCACAGCAGGGCGATGACGTCGATCAGGGGAAAAGCATGGCCCAGTAATATCACCGGCATATTCATAATGTCAGCCTCCGATTAAGGCCCGCGTGGCGGCAGTGACATCTGCCTGGCGCATTAGTGATTCCCCAATCAGGAAACAGTGCAAGCCAGAGGCCTGCATGCGGGCGATGTCAGCCGGCGTGGCGATGCCACTTTCGCAAATGCCCAATCGGCCATCCGGGATGTGCGGTGCCAGTACTTCGCTGGTGGCTAGCTCCACCTGCATCGTTGTTAAATTGCGGTTGTTGATGCCAATCAGGGCAGAGCGCATCTCCAATGCGCGATCCAGCTCCGTGCGATCATGCACTTCCAGCAGCACATCCATGCCCAGTTCCAATGCCTGCGCCTCTAATTCGTGAGCAAGTGTTTGGTCAAGCGCCGCCAAAATCAGCAAAATACAATCAGCACCCAGCAGGCGGGATTCGGCGATCTGATAGGGGTCCAGCATAAAGTCCTTGCGCAGCACGGGCAGGGCCGAGACACCTTTGACGGCGTCGATAAACCGATCATGGCCTTGAAAATACGGTGTGTCGGTTAACACAGACAGGCAGGTGGCTCCACCATCCTGATAGGCATTCGCCAGCGCAGGCGGGTCAAAATCTGCGCGGATCACCCCTTTGCTGGGCGAGGCTTTTTTAATCTCAGCAATCAGGCCGATCTTCCCAAGCCCAACCTGACGTTCTAAAGCCTGGGCAAAACCATGGGGAGGCAGCACGCTGCCCAGTTGCTGTTCAATTTCCGTGAGCGGTAAATCCTGCTTGCAGCGTTCCACATGCTCACGCTTAGTCGTACAAATATCATCTAACACTGCGATCATACTACCTTGACCCCTGCTTGAGAAATCCGTTGCAACGTGGTGAGGCAGTGTAATGCCTGGCCACTGTCAATCGATTCGGCAGCCAGGGTGGTACCATCGGCGAGGTTGTCTGTACGGGATGCAACAATCAATGCCGCTGCCGCGTTGAAAAGCACAATATCACGATAGGGCCCGGCTTCGCCTTCCAGCAGCGCCCTCAATTTCGCCGCATTGGTGGCTGCATTGCTGCCGCGCAGATCACGTGCCGAAGCAAGTGGCAGACCGGCATCTTCCGGTGAGATGGAAAAAGGCATAATCGTGCCTTGCTCCAGTGCGCAAACCTCAGTCGGGCCGGTCGTCGTACATTCATCCAGCCCGTCACTGCCATGAACGATCCATGCTCTCGTGGCGCCGCTGCTTTTGAGCGTTTCAGCGAGAGGTGCCAGCCAGCGCTTATCATACACTCCCACCAGTTGACGCGACACGCCCGCCGGGTTGGAGAGCGGGCCAATCAGATTAAACAGGGTGCGAAAACCTAATGCTTTGCGCACCGGTGCAACATGCTTCATTGCCGGGTGGTAGCGCGGTGCAAACAAAAAGGCGATGGAGGTGTCGGCAAGAGCACGTTCCATCACTGAGGCGGGTACATCAACGTCGATACCAAGCTCAGTCAATACATCGGAGGAGCCGGATGCCGAGGACACGGCCTTGTTACCATGTTTGACGACCGGCACGCCGCAGCCTGCGACAACAAATGCAACGGCAGTTGAAATGTTCCAGGTGTGCTGGCCGTCACCACCCGTGCCACAGACATCAATGGCATCGGTCGGCGCCGCAAACGGTGCCGCGCGCTCACGCATCGCCTTCACTGCGCCGGTCAGTTCTTCGGCACTCTCGCCCCGGCTGGCCAAGGCGGTGAGAAAAGCGGCAATCTGTGCATCGGATGGCTGCCCGTCCATGATGCTGCCAATGGCGGCATATGCCTGCTCCACCCCCAGCCTGTCGCCCGCTATCAATGCGGGCAGAAGAGAGGCCAGATCCATCATGCGATCTCTCGTGTCACATGCAGAAAATTGGCAAGCAGACTGTGCCCATGCTCGGAGGCAATACTTTCCGGGTGAAACTGTACGCCATGGAATGGCAATGATTTATGCTGCAACCCCATAATAATGCCGTCTTCGGTCTCCGCCGTGATTTCCAGCACGGCTGGCAGGCTATCTCGCTCGACAATCAAGGAGTGGTAGCGAGTGGCCTCAAATGGGTTGGCAAGCTGGTGAAACACCCCCTTGCCCGTATGATGGATCGTACTAATTTTGCCGTGCATCGGGGCATGACGAATGACACGCCCACCAAAATGCTGTCCCAGCAATTGGTGTCCAAGACACACGCCAAGCATCGGAATCGGATGCCGCTCCAATTGCTGCATCAGTTCAGGGCCGATGCCTGAATCATCCGGTGTGCCGGGGCCGGGTGAGACGACAATACCTGCCGGACGCATGGCCAGCGCTTCATCAGCACTGAGTGCGTCATTGCGCCGCACCTCCACTTCTGCTCCGCATTCCAGCAGATAATGCAGGAGGTTATAGGTAAAGCTGTCATAATTGTCGATCAGCAGGATCATAGCGTGCCGTGCATTCTTAAGATATCTGGCCATATAACAGGTTGAGCCTTGACTATCTAGCCGCTCCACTGGATGTTGCATAGCAAAATTACGTAGTAGCGTTACGGTTTGGAAGTGTGATTATCCTCGGTATTGAAACCTCATGCGATGAAACGGCGGCGGCACTGGTAACCGACCAGCGTGAAATCAAAGCCGAACGGTTGCTTTCGCAAACCGAGACCCATGCTCCCTATGGCGGGGTGGTGCCTGAGCTTGCCTCGCGCGCGCATCTCGATCATCTGGATCGTTTGATTGGCGAGACAATGCGCGAAGCCGGGATGGAGTTCCCGGCGTTGGATGGTATTGCTGTTACGGCAGGGCCGGGTTTGATCGGCGGTGTGATTGTCGGGGTCATGATGGCCAAGGCTATTGCAGCGGTGCATCAATTGCCATTGATGGCCGTCAACCATTTGGAAGGCCATGCCCTGACGGCCCGCCTGACGGACGATGTGACTTTTCCGTATCTCCTGCTTCTGGTCTCAGGTGGCCATTGCCAGTTTGTGTTGGTTGAAGAGGTGGGAAAATATCAGATATTAGGCGGCACGAGTGATGATGCGCTGGGTGAGGCTTTTGATAAAGTTGCCAAAATGATGGGGCTGGGTTATCCCGGTGGGCCGAAATTGGAGAAACTGGCGAAGCAGGGTAACGCAGAACGGTTTGACTTGCCGATGCCACTTTGCGATCGCAAAAACTGTGATTTTTCCTTCTCCGGGCTCAAGACAGCCGTGCGGCAGCAATTACAGGCGCTCATAAGGGAAGGGGCAATCGCCGAGCAGGATCAGGCAGATATGGCGGCCAGTTTTCAGCGGACAGCCGGGCGGATTATGGCCAATCGCCTGCGCTACGCAGTGCGCGCGGCGCGCGAGTTGCGGCCGGAGCTTCAGACATTGGTAGTCGCAGGCGGTGTCGCAGCCAATCACTATCTACGCAATGTATTAGAACAAAGTGCAGCAGAGTATGAGATGACATTGGTCGCGCCGCCACCACGTTTGTGTACCGACAATGCAGTGATGATTGCCTGGGCCGGGCTTGAGCGCCTGCAGCGCGGCATGACCGATACGCTTGACATCACGCCACGTGCCCGTTGGCCACTGAATAATGAATAAATTATACGGACAGGGTATGCGTCAAGGCATTGCGAAGACAGGCATGACAGGCTATAGACCCCCATATAATACATATAGCCATAGCCACAAGGATACATAGTTATGACGATTCATCATCACGACCTCGCAACGGAAATGCCGGAATTTAAAGAGGCGATTCATAAGCTCAAAGAAAGCGACAATCACTTTGCAAGATTGTTTGATGAGTATCAGGAGCTGGATAAAGAGATTGTCCGCATTGAGCAGGAAATTGATGCGGCGTCAGACGAGCGCGTGGAAGAACTGAAAAAGAAGCGCCTGGATCACAAGGATCAGCTGGTGGCAATGCTGCGTGACTATCAGGCGACGCAAAACGCGGCGTGAGTGAATGCGGCTTCTTAAAGTTGCCAAGCCGTTTATTAAAGCTTTATTTAGAAAACCGGGCGACATAAAGTAACTGGGGCAGTCCGAGTGCTGTCGAGGAAGAGGGTGATTCTCGTCACTGCATCGCGTTATGTTCGAATGCATGACAGATAGGTGTGGGAATCGGCTGTAGGAGAGCCATGTTGCATCAGGGCCGCATGAAAGCAGGCATAGCCGTCGGTGTTCTGGCATTAGCGTCAGGGCTGGCAGCGCCAACCTGGCAACAGGCATTGGCCCAGGCAACCTTTATGAGTGCCAGTGCGCCACTCTCATTTGGCGATACGCTGGTTGATGCCGCTGATCAGGGCAACCTCAAAGCCATTCAGGGTTTGATTCGCTCCGGCAAATTTGTCGATAGTGAAGGCCGTTTCGGCACCACGGCATTGATGCGGGCAACCTATCGCGGCCATCACGATATTGTACGTTATCTTCTGAGTGTCGGGGCCGACCCTAATATGACCGATGTGGGTGGCGCGACTCCGCTTCACTTGGCTGCTCGCCAGGGGCGACAGAAAATCGTTGATTTGCTGCTGGCCCATGATGCCGACATCAATGTGATCGATCGTGAAGGATGGACGCCCTTAATGCGGGCCTCGCTGCACGGGCATGATGCGGTGACCGCTCGGCTGGTGGCATCCAACGCCGATGTGAATATGCAAAATATGATTGGCGAGACGGCGCTCCAGCATGCAACCTTTGCCGGCAACCAGTTAATTGCCGAAATGCTGCTGCGTGGGGGTGCGGATGTCACATTGGCCGACAAAACCGGCCTGACGGCGGCGGATATCGCGTTTCAGCGCGGTGACGAGGATATGCAGCAATTGCTGGCAGGGCCGGTGCCACCGCTACCGGTGATGGTGACTGCCCCGACGCCAGAGCAGGCCATTATTGCCAGTGCTGAATCAGCGGATGAGGCGCAAACGCTGGCGACAGAATTAGAAATGCAGGATGAGATGCAAAAAACGCAGCCTGCCATTGCGTTGTCCGGGGCTTATGAAGCGCCGGAGATGCCCGCAAAGCCAGAGAGCGCCAACAATCTGACAGTGCATGCTGCCAATAAACCGGCAACCTCTCTCTCGGTTCCACCACAACCGGATGCAAAAGAACCAGAGCAAGGCACCGGCTTCTCTCTATTCTCCTTAGTGCTGGGTGATGATGAAGATGAAGAAGCGAAGGATGACATAGATCGCGATATAGAGCAGGCGCAAATGAATGCGTCTCAGGGGTTGCGATATTATGAACGCTTCGACCCTACGGTTTCCACCGACACTGATACCGTGATTCCTTCTCGCCGTGACACGTCACAATCCTCTGCCCAAAAGCGAGAAACCTCTCCTGCGGCGGACGATGAGATAAATCTGGAGACGGTACTTTCCTGGTTGTCACCATCGGAAGAACCGTCTCCACCAGAAGAACTTCCAGCCGCTAATACACAAGCTGCGGACTCATCTATTGAGACAGCATCTTCGGACGTTTCGTCTGTGGATGATCGCACCATAGAGGAAGCAGTACCCGCCGCTGTGGAAGCGCCAGCTGAACCGATAGATAGTGATGCGTTGCTGGAAGAGATCGCCCGCATGCCGATGTCGGCGGAGTCTGAAACTATTGCCGAGCCTGAGCCAGTATCCGACCAACCAGTACCGCTCATTGGCGGCAAACCACCGATCCCGTCTGTGATCGTCCTGGCTGAATCGCCGGAGGAGCCGCTCCCCTGGGAGCAGGAGGCAGCTGCAGATACAGCACCCTTGGTCGAGACACCAGAGCAAAGCCCGCCTCCAGCCCGTCAGGCAGTGGTGCCAGAAGCAGCACAGGCGAAAAGAGTGACGCTATCTCCTCCTGCTTCACCGCCGAGAGAGCCAGAGATACGTGAAGCACAACCTCGCAAACCACAGCCTGCTCAAAAGCCGCTGGTCAGTACTGTCGTGCCGCCTGCCAAACCAGGCTCATCTGCTCAGCCAATGACCCGCCAGGAAACTGTCGCATATCTGCTGCAATTAGGGGCGTTTGATTCACGCATTGAAGCGCGGGCCCACTGGGACAAGCTGAAAGACGAACATGCCGATTTGATGGGTGACCTCAAACCGTTAATTGCCGATACGGTCATTGATCGCGGGCGACGAACCATCTACCGCACCCAGGCCGGTTATGTGCCGGGCAAGCGTAATGCTGAGCGGCTGTGCGAAGAATTTTTTAACCGCAATATCGAGTGTTTTGTCGTCGAGCGCGCCATGGTGATGGAGGTGCCGGTAGCGTCGCAAGCGGCAGCCATCACTCCGCCAACTGTCAGTCCATCAATGCAGGCATCTGCAGCAAAAGCAGTGTCTCGTGAAGCGCGCCGTGAGCAACGCGATGCACGGCCTCCAGAAGCACCCAAAGTACCAAAACGGGTCGTGTTGAACCCCAATGTACTGCCCTCGATGAATGAAACACCGCACGACACGCAGAAGGAAGCGCCATCTGAAATGACGACTGACGCGGTAGCACCGCCCGCACGCGATGCCGATAAAACGATGCCGCCTGTGATGCGAGACAGCACGGTAACGCCAAAGCGGGTCCTGTTAGAGGATACGGCAAAAGACCGAAAAGAATCACATACGATCACCGTGCCGGAAGAGACATCAGAGCATGTAGAGCTGCCATGGCAATCACTGGCAGACACCGCCGAAACGGCTATGGAAAATGACAGCTCCCCTGCCGATGAGAAAGTGAGTGCAGCAGCCATCACACCATTAACGGACGATCAATCCACCGATCGGGGGAATGAGCCGACACCGCAAGAGATTGACGCCATGATGGACGCCATGGCGCAGGAATTATTGGCAGAGCATGAAGCGGCCATGGAGCGTGAACCAGCTGCAACATCAGCAAGTGCCGCTGTGCCGCAAGTGCAGGGGGTGGACCTGCCTGCGCGATCCACTTTCAGTGCGCCGCCATTTGATGATGGTATAGCACAGGAAATGGCAACGGCAGAGCGTTTGCGCCAGTCTGGCTACTTCAAGGATTATTATGACGGCACCGGCTTATATGATGCACAGAACGGTGTCAGGGTGGCAGAAGCGGTGCGTGTGCCGCTGACGATGAACAGGACGGGTGCACAGCCGCCGAGGAGCATGCAACGTCGCAGCTACTCGCGGCATCAATGGTTACATATTGGTCGTTTTGCCACGGATCAGGATGCACGTCAGTTCTGGCGCGATATGCGCAGCGCTGAACAGGATATGACGCGCGGTATGCGGCAGAAAGTGCTCTCGCCCGTCGGTAAGACCTCTGGCCGGGCCGTGACCATGCGTGTAGGCCCGCTACCATCCGATAAGGCATATGATGTGCTGTGCGACTATGCATTGCGGGCGGATTTAAGCTGCCGCGTGACAGTGGATAAAAGCGCCGCGCGTCGCGTTGTGAGTATGTCCGGGCGTGATCGCCATCGCTTGCGGGCAGAGCAGCGTGCAGGCGGCGATATGGAAGCCCTGGCGGTTGCCCCGCCGCTGGATGCAATCCCCAAGGGTAAATTCTGGGTGCAGTTGGGTAGTTATGCGACGCTGGAACAGGCTGGGAAGGAGTGGGCAGCATTGAAGGATCAGTATGCAGATATCCTGGGGGGCCATGAGCATGTGATTATTCAGCCGGTCAATTCCGCCGCACACCGGACAAGCCATCGACTGCGCACCGGGCCATTTGCCGATATGGCAGAGGCGTTGAATATGTGTACGGCACTCAAACAGCGCAATGTACGGTGTTTGACCCTCAAAGATTAGATATCAATCTAAAAAATTAAAAAATTTACCAAATTAATGAAAATAAAGCTTGGCAGATGGTACCCGCGTTTGTTATAACGCTGGCCACTTTAGTGAGTGTTCCCCGGTAGCTCAGTCGGTAGAGCAAGTGACTGTTAATCACTGGGTCGGCGGTTCGAGCCCGTCCCGGGGAGCCAAATTTTTCATATATTTATATCGATAAAAGCGATTTTAAACTCTGGATATCGCTACTCTGGAAAGATTTTGTAGAGCCGCTAGCGGAAAGCAACGATATCGCAGCTTTCAGAAGATAATGACAGATGATTGTTGGTGGATAAATTACTGCGAATAACAGTAGCTGTGAATACGCATAGATGACGGTATCCGATGATTGTAGACGGATAATGAGGGAACACATGGTGTG
Organism: uncultured Rickettsiales bacterium; assembly: GCA_964435165.1. Classification (GTDB taxonomy): domain Bacteria; phylum Pseudomonadota; class Alphaproteobacteria; order Rickettsiales; family RI-342; genus CAYSXY01. The sequence goes on along the minus strand of CAYSXY010000060.1, from coordinate 629 downwards.
TGTTCCCTCAAGAATATTGTCGTGTCAGACTCTTGGTCCTGCACGGCTGTCTACTGCGCCGAAAATTAGCGAGACAACCAATAGTGCCAGGAATATAAAGAATACTAATTGAGCGATCTCTGCAGATGCAGTAGCGATTCCGCCGAAACCAAAGACAGCGGCAATAATCGCCACCACAAAGAACATTAAAGCTAAACGTAGCATAGTCAGTCTCCTGTCAGATTAATAATGTTTGTTACTATTTGCTGAGTCTTCGATCTTATCGCCTGCGGCTTCAATGTCTTCGCCAGCTCCAGCAACGGTATTGCAAGCGCTGAGCGTGCCGAGACTCATGATCGAAATGGCAAATATCGATAGATACTTTTTAAAATAAAGCATAAGCATTCTCTCAATCTGTTTTATGTGTATGAACTAACCTGAAGCTACAATGCTGTGCGTCAGGTTTCGATGAGGAGCGGGGGGTGGATTATCAATCCTGCATAAAGCGTTACGGGCACACGCCCTTTCCCTTTGAGAGGAGGCACGCTAAACGCTTGGTTTGAGGAAATTGAAAACTGATAATCATAAAAATGTGGGGGGCTGGCATAGAAGTTAATTTTGATAGTACAGTTTAATCCATAATTTGAGTT
>CAYSXY010000059.1:0-11260 GCA_964435165.1 uncultured Rickettsiales bacterium | reverse complement strand
GGAATCGAACCCCCGACACGAGGATTTTCAGTCCTCTGCTCTACCAACTGAGCTACCTGGCCACAATGCACAACGGCAGGCGGATGTAACTAGCATGACGGACGCGGATTACAAGCATTAATCATTCCGCTCATCTTCCTTGCCGCGATCATTGCGCGACGTTACATCTAAATCAACGTCTATGTTCTAGTGGGCGACAGCGGCTTCAGGAGCAGACTGCTGATTACGATTATCAAACAATGCTTTGAAGTCGACCGGCTCCAGCATAAGCGGCGGAAAGCCGCCATCGCGCACCATATCTGCGACGATGCTGCGGGCAAAAGGAAATAACAGGCCAGGGCATTCTATGAGCAATAATTCCTGCAGGGCATCTTTGTCTAATTCTTTTGTCAGGGCAATGATGCCGGCATAGGTCACATCGGCCAGAAAGAGCGTCATATCCGGCACACTGGCTTTGGCTGTGATATGCAGAGATGACTCATAGACATTATCCTGCAATTTTTGCGATTTAATATCCACAGACAGATCGATACTGGGCTTGTCTTTCACGCCAAACAAGCTGGCCGGGGCTTTGGGATTTTCAAAAGACACATCTTTTACATATTGCGCATTGACGACATAGCGTCGGTTAGGATTCAAATTCGCCTGTTGTTTGCTGCCTGACATCTCTGGTTTTTCTGCCATAATCGTTATCTCTGCTGATATGCTTAGTGAAAGTCAATGGCGCGTTGTTAACCGATTCAGCCTTGAAATGCACGTCTTTTCGCAAGACACCTTATGGATCGTTCAATGATAAAGGCATTGAAGCGATAAAGACATTGAAGCCTGCTGCTGATACGCTTATATCTTGAGCGATATTGACGGCTCAACGGCAATAGATAGATCAATGCCCGGAGCCACAGACCAGACAGACGAGGCTGCATGTCACAGGAATTCGCTTACGCCGATTTATTGATTCTTGCTCTGGTTGCCGGTTTTATTTTGCTGCGCCTACGCGCCATCATGGGGCAACATAACGACCTGCCGGAGCAACGGCAGGACTCTCTGTTCAGTCCTAATGAAGAACACAGCAATGTAATTGATCTTGCTCCGGTCGACGAAGAAGATGTGATGCCGCCGGATGAGACCGAACATATCGCGCGTGACGATTCACAACTTGCCACGGCCCTGAAAGAGATTCGCTCGGCAGACCCAAGTTTTCACGGCAGCAAATTTCTGGACGGGGCCAAATCCGCGTTTGAGATGATTCTGCAGGCATATTGCCAGGCCGATCGCAAAACCTTGAAGCATTTATTGTCGTCAGAGATGTATGACGAGTTCAATCAGGCGATCAAACAGCATAAAGAGGATCAATCGCAGGAAGATATCACGCTGGTCGCCATCAACTCGGCGCGCATTGCCGGAGCGGATGTGACTCAACGGACGATTCGCATCACCGTTGAGTTTGTCAGCGAACAGATCAGCGTCACGCGTGATAAGGATGGTGAAATTATTGGCGGTGATCCGAGTAATATTGAAACAGTCGAAGATCAATGGGTATTTGAGCGTGACATCCGCTCACAAGACCCGAACTGGCGATTGGTAGAGACTGATGCCGGTTGATCGCAGCACACGACACTCTTTTTTTTCCTCCACTTTGCCAACATTTTTCTGTATCGGCCTTTGCCTGTTGATCGCCAGTTGCACGCCCACCTCTGGGTCGCGGCCTGCACCGGGAGACAGCTCGGCACCCCAGGTGCAATTTCAGCCGATACGTTTCGACAGCATCCCCAGTTGGCAGCAAGACCGCCACGGAGATGCGCTTTATGCGTTCCAGCAATCATGCAGCGCATTGATGCGCTCCGAACGGGCCCCCGACTGGCAGCAGGCCTGTGTGCAGGCAGCCACCCTTGCCACGACAGATCACTTAAGAGCGCGCCAGTTTTTTGAATCCGCTTTCCAGCCCTTTGCGGTGCAAAGTCAACAAGGTGGGCTATTCACCGGTTATTATGAAATCGGCCTGCGAGCGGCGCTTGAGCCCTCGGATGATTATCGTTTTCCGATTTATGCGCGCCCGCCAAGCCTGGTGCAGGCATCGCTTGATGCGTTCAATCCTGAGCTTAGCGGCCAGAGCATCGCTGGCCGGGTGACTGATGACCAACGGTTGATTCCTTTTTACACACGAGCGGAAATTGATAATGGGGCGATTGCCGATGACACGCCGGTCCTGGCCTGGGCAAATAATCCGGTTGATGTTTATTTTCTGCATATTCAAGGTTCAGGACGCATCACCGTGCCGGATGGCCGCAGCTACGGCATTGGTTTTGATGCCAAAAACGGTCACCCCTATCGGTCTGTCGGCAAAGTATTGATTGACCGCGGTATTATCCCGCGTGAGGCCATGTCGGCTCCCGCCATCAAGCAATGGATGGAGCGCAATCCCGCCAGTGCGATGGAGTTGATGCATCAGAATCCATCTTACATTTTCTTTCGCTGGCTTGATAGCCATGCCCCGCTTGGCGCCCAGGGGGCGCCGCTCACACCAGGGCGTTCGCTGGCAGTAGACACGCGATTCATTCCGCTTGGCGCTCCCTTGTGGATTGATACGACGACACCCCCAACTCCAAACTATCCTCCGCAACCGTTGCAGCGGTTAGTCATCGCGCAAGATACCGGCAGTGCGATTAAAGGGCCGGTGCGCGGTGACTTTTTCTGGGGTTACGGCACCTATGCGGAAGAAATGGCAGGTTATATGCAATCCCCCGGTCGCTATGTCGTGCTGCTCCCGCATAGCCTGGCCGGAACCGTATCACCCGCACGATGATGCACTCATATGGCAAAAAAACGCAGCCGACAATTTCGCCGTTTAGGTCAGCCCACCCGTCATACGCCTAGTGGCTTTTCCCGCGACGGGGTTGAGGAGTGGAACGCCCTGACGCGCCAGAGTCGTCCTCTTTCGGCGCAGCGATTGCGGCATGATGTCTCACCAGTTCCCCCCTCTCCACCACGCTCCGCTCATCGAGCGCCCGATGACAGGCATATTCGTATAGCCCCCGTCAGTGCCATGCCAGCACATCAACGCCACGCGGCATTGGGAGTACATATTGGTGGCGTCATCGACCTGCACCATCTGCACGAGCAGGAAGCGTTTGATTATTTGCAGCATACGATCAGCGAAGGATATGCAACCGGCATCAAGCGATTACTGGTCATCACCGGCAAAGGCAAAAGCGCTGATGCACCCTTGCGGCGCAACGCCCCGCGCTGGATGATGCAATGGCAAGCATGGGTGCGCCATGTTCAGCCTGCACCGAGGGCACTTGGCGGGGATGGCGCCTGGGTGGTGACATTGCATCGTCAGTAAATTTTTACATGGCGGCCTGTGTGATCGCGCCGCATAAATGTCTATACAGACATTTGCTAGTAAGACTATAGTCGGCAACGCTCCCACACAGGGGGCGATATGTTGTCTTTCTCACGATTGATGATCCGCATGCTTGCCCTTTCCCCTCATTTGCTGGTTATTGATGATGACGCCCGACTACGGCGCTTATTGCAGCAATTTCTGCGTGAGCAGGGCTATTGTGTGTCCACCGCTGAGGACGCCCCTTCTGCCCGGACCTTTTTGTCTTATTTCATCGTCGATCTGATGGTTGTCGATGTGATGATGCCGGGTGAGACGGGGTTGGAATTCATGCAATGGCTGCGCGGACAGCATCACGATACCCCGGCGATCATCCTCTCCGCCATGGGTGAGCCGGAAGACCGTATTACCGGGCTGGAGCATGGGGTAGATGACTACCTGCCTAAACCGTTTGAGCCGCGTGAGCTGAAATTGCGTATTGATGCCATTTTGCAGCGGCATCGCGGTAAGGATCGGTCAGACCGCGCCATTCATTTTGGTGATTTCACCTATATGCCTGCTTCCGGACAACTGATGCATGAAGGTCATATCGTATACCTAACCACCGGAGAGCAGTCATTGCTGCATATTCTGACTGACAGACGCGGCACAGCGATTAGTCGCGACCAGTTAAGCCGCCTGCTGGGTGGCAGCGATAATGAACGCAGTATTGATGTGCAGATCACACGGTTGCGCCGAAAAATTGAAGATAATCCCCGGCAACCGCGATTTATTCAGACGGTGCGGGGAGAAGGCTATGTCTTTCATGCGATTTAAGCCACACCCGCGCCAGCGAGGATGGAAGCGCATTCTCCCTCGCACCCTGTTTGGTCGCGCCCTGTTAATTCTGGTGCTGCCGACATTGCTGGTGCAGGGCATTTCCACCTATATGTTCTATCAGCGGCATTGGGACAATGTGCGAAAACATATGGCCCTGTCTCTGGCACGTGAAATCGCTTTTATCGCACGCCAGACTGAGCATTTTATTGCGCAGGAGCCGCTCCATACGGTGCGCCATCCCGGACTGAGCCGTATTCCGCTAGCCGCCATCACAGTCCAGGATTATGCCAGCATGTTTGCCGGGCAGTTTTTTCTGCAGGCGCAATGGTTGCCCAAAGCCACGCTCGAGCAAGGTCCGCCCGCACCGCCTGTGTTCCCTTACCTTGCCATGCAGCTCGCCCATGCTACATCAACACCTTTTGAACTCTACCGAAATGATAATGGCGATATTCTGGTCAAACTAGGCTTCGACAATGGCGTGCTGGCCATCACGGCGTCCATTAAACGCATCGCAAGTGCGACCACCTATATCTTTATCTTGTGGATGCTGGGTGCTGCTTTTTTCTTCACCCTGATCGCCGTGATCTTTCTGCGCAATCAAATTCGTCCCATTCAGCAGCTAGCCGATGCGGCCGAACAATTTGGCAAGGGGCAAAGCCTGCCACAATTCCGCCCGCGCGGCGCACTGGAGGTGCGCCGCGCGGCATTGGCCTTTCAGGTGATGAGTGAACGCATCATCCGGCAAATGGCCAAGCGTACACGCATGCTGGCGGCTATTTCTCATGATTTGCGCACACCGCTGACTCGGATGAAATTGCAACTGGCCCTGATGTCACCCGACGATGATGCAAGAAAAGAACTGGAATCCGATATTCATGAGATGGAAGCACTCATCAGTGAATATCTGGATTTCATTCGCGGTGAAGGGCAGGAAAAACCGGTCAGTACAGTGATCAATGAGCTGGTAGATGATATTGCCCACAATTATCGGCGCATGGATAAACCACTGCATGTGCAGAGCGAGCGCGAGGTTACCCTGCCCTTGCGCCCCAATGCTTTTCGCCGATGCTTGAGCAACCTGATTGATAATGCCTTTCGCCACGGCACCGAAGCATGGTTGGAGATTCGCGCGGAGGAACATCAACTTGTCATCACGCTGGATGATGACGGACCGGGCATTCCTGAGGGTGACCGCGACAAGGTCTGGCAAGCGTTTCGTACGCTCGATGAATCGCGTCACCGAGACGAATCCGAATCGCACGATAAGCAACGCATTGGCCTCGGCATGTCCATTGCCAAAGATGTGATTCTCAGTCATGGCGGGACAATTGACCTGGCGGAATCGCCGCAAAAGGGACTACGCGTGCGCATTCGGATTCCACTATAGTCTGTTATCTTTTCTATGACATTAACCAAGCAGCGTTTGATTTTCTGCTCGGGCTGCGGCAATACTCTCTATAATGAGATGCTGAGGTTTTTATGCAAGACAATACGAATCGCTTCCCGGATGCCTATCACGCAGGTCATTATCAGGAATTAGCCGAACAACTGGCCGCTATGCTCAGCCAGCATATGCGCGACAGCCGGGCGGAAGAAGGTAGCGCCGTGCTCCCACCCTATGCACCGGAAGAGTTGCTCCGTGCTCTACCCGATGAATTTCCGGAATTTGGCTATGGCGAGGCCCCGGCTATGACCATGCTGCAGGATGTGATCGACCATTCGATTCACCTGCACCATCCGCGTTATATCGGCCATCAGGTGACGGCTCCACTGCCCATTGCCGCACTCGCTGATCATGTCGCGGCCACGCTAAATAACAGTTCTGCCGTGTTTGAAATGGGCCAGATGGCGGTGGCGATGGAATTACGGCTTACGCAGTGGATTGGCCGACTGATCGGCTATGCGCCGGAGACCAGTGGCGGCATCCTGACCAGTGGCGGCTCCCTCGGCAATCTCACCGCGCTGCTGGCTGCACGCCAGGCTCAGTGTGAAGGCGATGTCTGGCAGGACGGCTATGCGGATGGCCTGCCACCGGCGGTACTCGTCTCCGAGCAGGCGCATTATTGCGTTGACCGCGCCTGCCGCATTATGGGGCTGGGTGATAGCGGGGCGATCAAGGTGCCGAGCGATCATGAATACCGGCTGGATATCGGCGAGCTTCATGATGCCTATGAACGCACCAGAAAAGCCGGACGTCAGGTGATTGCCGTGGTTGCCAGCGCATGCACCACCTCGACCGGTACGATGGATCCGGTTGCTGCTATTGCCGATTTTTGCGAAGCACGCGGGCTATGGCTTCATGTGGATGGGGCACATGGAGCAGCGGCGATGTTATCGTCAAAATACCGTCCTCTGCTGGATGGGTTAAACCGTGCCGATTCCGTCGTCTGGGACTTGCATAAAATGATGCTGATGCCTGCCCTCATCACTGCCGTGATGTATAAAGATAAGCGCCATAGCCATCAGGCGATGCAAACGGAAGCCGCGTATCTGCTTGGCAACAATGCCGAAGAGGAGTGGTATAACTTAAGCTATCAGACCATTGAATGCACCAAGCCGTCGATGGCATTCAAAGCCTATATCAGCCTTATGGCCTATGGCCCGACATTTTTTGGGGATTATGTCACGCGCATGTTCGACCTGACGCGGCAATTTTACTTGCTGTTGCAACGAGCCGGCGACTTTGAGGTCGCCGTGCCGCCAGACTGCAATATTCTCTGCTTCCGCTATCTGCCGGAACAACCGATGGAGGATGAAGCCCTCAACCAGTTGCAGGATGCTATTCGTCGTCGGCTGGTCGAATCCGGCGAGTATTACATTGTGCGCACCACGCTGAAGGGACGACGCTATCTCCGCTGCACCTTGATCAACCCACTCACCCAGGCCAGTCATTTGCAGCATTTGCTTTCCAGCATTCGCATGATCGCGGCGGATCTTGAAACCGAACATAGCGCCGATATGACCACCTCGCATGCGGCATAATCTCCGCTTTTGCTTGGCACGTGCTTGCCGGTTATGTTATGTTGTATTATTTCTTAATACTGAGATAATCGTGTGAAATAGTGTTCAAATCAGAGACACAACGGCTGATGATTTAGATGGGCTGGAAAAGCTTTACGCCAATGCTTTCCCGGAAGAATCACTTTACCCGCTTGTGAAAGAGTTATTGGGTCTCAGCCCTTCTGTACTGTCGCTGACGATTGACGATGAAGGCGAAGTCATTGGCCATATTATCTTTACGACTTGCCATATTGAGGGGGTCCATACCCCCGTTGCGCTGTTGGGGCCTTTATGCGTGTTACCAGATAAACAGAAACAAGGCCTTGGCAGTACTCTGATACGCGCCGGTTTTGCACGTTTGAGGCAGCAAGGCACTGCCCATCTTTACGTGCTGGGGGACCCTGCTTTTTATCACCGCCTGGGTTTTGTAGAAGAGCATGGTGTGCTGCCGCCATACCCCTTACCCAAAGATTGGCAGAGTGCATGGCAATCTGCTACGCTAAAAGCAGAAAGCTGCAGTCCTCAAGGGACGCTGTCTGTTCCTCAACCCTGGCGTCAATCAGCATTATGGTTGCCCTAATGGCCACCTTATGATTTGGATTAGCTATATGATAAAAACAAACAGCGTGGTGACACCATGTGGCGCACCAATATCAAGCCAATCGATGACGGCAACGCATATCGTATCTTTTTTCAAACCTCCCGCGCGGGTGGCGCCAAACGATTACGCTGCAACAAAACCGTGCCCAGTGATGATCCGATGGTTGTCGAGCGCTTGGCAAATGATAGCGTTGCACAACTTGAGAGCATTACACAGGAAACGCTAGGCGGGCGTCCGCTGAGCGCTCTCGACGCTGAGGAGCGCCGGGCCATTATCGCACAATTTTCTCATTGGTTCGATACGACGCTGGCACAAGACGGCATCGCGATGCCCTATTATGTCAGCCTGTATGCCGCCGAACATCATTCGCCCGACAGCGTCCGGTTCGGCTTTTCGATTCGCCCCAGCGAAAAATATACCAGCCCGATATTCGAAGATGATCGCCAACTCTTTAGCGTCACGCATATCATTGACGATGTGCCGTTGCCTGCTATGCAAAAATTACTGGACATTGTCAGGCCTGCGCTCGAGCGGCAGATTGAACGCAGTATTGTCGATGGGTTGTTTTCCGAACCATCGCTTGCCGCCCTTGCCGAGCAGTGGCCGGTATTACTGGCTCAGGAATATTTTACGCATCGCCATCGTTTCCAATCCTACGATCTCGATGATGCGATCGATCGTTATGTCGATGATAAACGTGCCGAACGCAGCTCCAAACATCTTGGTTTTCATTTTTTCCCTCATTCGCCGCCCTCTCCATCAAACCAAGGGTATATGCTGGATATTGAGGGGAAACTATTCGGCGACAACAGCTGGCGCTTTCGTATTGAGACCACACTCAATCATGTCACGGAAGCTGAAACTATCCAGGTTCAGCAACAGCTCATTATGCGGCTGACGGACTATGCCCGACACTTGCCCAACGGCATTTCTTTCGACCAGTTTCGTACCGCCATGCAAGACCATTTTGCCGACGCTTTGTATCATGCCGGGCACGATGTTGCTATTGAGCTGGGCAAAGACAATCCGGCTCGACAGACAGCCGTGCTACACGCGACGGAGAGCGCAGCAGAGCGCCGAAGTCGCTACCATGATGACCCGTATGGCGGGCTCAGGGGGTTTTATGTGACGGCCTCCTATGATGATCTGCCCTCTGACACAGAGAAATTAACCGTCACCATCCACTTCGCAGATGGCGAACAGATGGAGCATCGGTTGGATGTGCCACTATCATCCGATTCTTCTCTGCAAACTGAATTCCTTGAAGATGCCATTCAGCATCTCTACACGATGACGCCCCTGCATTTCACGATTTCCCGCCATGATGGAACGCCACTGATCAGCAGAGAGGCACTCAGCGAATGGATAGCCGAGACACTGGAACGATTGGCGTCTCCTCTTGCCTCCCCCGAGCCGATCGATATTTCCTACATCACGGGCGGCCCCGTGCTTTCTTCGACCACGGCCCACCCGCCACCGTCAGAATCAATGGATAGCAAGGAAAATCAGATCACATCGGAGATGGACTACCTGTCAGAAGAGGCCTCGCCCAGCCCATCCGATGAGCAATCCTTGGATGATCAGCCCGTCATCGACAGGTTTTCATCAGGCGGCGAGATTGATGAGGTCGATGATCTCCCCGATCCTGAACCTGATGCGAGCATTACGGTACTCTCCGCTGCGCCGTTATCTCCGGAAACGGCCCCTCCTTCTCCTCCCGATGAGATGCTGCCAGTCGAGTCGGCTGATCAAAAGCTACAAATGGACGCAGTTGCAGAAGCAGCACCCGCCGCGCTACATTTCTCCAACATAGACGCGGATCACTATGCGCTGCTTTCCACCTGCCTGCGGCTGATTGAACGTCACGCCATCTCAGGTGGCACCTTTATGCAGGAAGCCAGAGCGCAGCATTATGCCCTGTTCCATCGCTGGATGGAGCGTGCCTATGATGGACGACTGACGCCTGAGCGCGAAACTAAATTGCAGCCTTTTCTCACAGGCATGATTCGCAGTCTGCACAATGCGGTACAGGCTATCCTGGTAAAGGCCGATCATGATGACCAAGCCATCACCGCCCTGGACGAACAAGCCTTAGATCGCCTTTCCCCGACACTTGGGGACAACCATCATTTTCTCAAGCAGCAAAGTCTAACAAAACTCGATATGATGCGAGCAGGGCGTGAGTACCTCCTCCTTGGAGGAACCCCTGAGACGCTGGAGGCATTGGATCGGTTTATGGAGCAGTGGGAACCGCCACAGCCCCCTCGCCGACATATTGATCGCTAGATTTTATTGAAATAATCGTGGCGGACGAGGCTCATAGCAGCCGCGCCAATTATTTTACCTATGATTTACAGCAGCTTGAACAGGCGGCAAAAAAAGAACGAATGACAGCAAAACGTCGCTTGACTCTGCCATATGATACGCGTATAACCCTTCGTCCCGGCGCTGATGTGCGTCGGCGCTGATTGACAATTTGGTAGAAAGTAATTTAACGACCCAACCAGCGTTTTTGTGTTCCGGCCGGATGTGTTCATGCCTCGCTCTCGTACAGTGTGGTATGGCAGTGATTGCCTAACAATCGTTTAAGCAATGCTGAGCATCTGGTTAACAAGAACGTATGGTATTTCGTTGAGTGTCTTTGGTAAAGATACAAGTATGAAAAGGGCATTTGGTGGATGCCTTGGCGTATGCAGGCGATGAAGGACGTGACATGCTGCGATAAGCTGCGGGGAGCTGCAAGTGAGCTTTGATCCGCGGATTTCCGAATGGGGAAACCCACCTCTGAATTCAGAAGTCAGATTGGTCATCTGGCCGGTTTGGCTTCTGGATTCTATAACGGGGTATTTGTAACTGAATACATAGGTTATAAAAGCAAACCCGGGGAACTGAAATATCTAAGTACCCGGAGGAAAGGACATCAATTGAGACTCCCTCAGTAGCGACGAGCGAACGGGGACCAGGCCAGTGGTCTGTAAGTAAGAACTGGAACCGTCTGGAAAGTCGGGCCGCAGTGGGTGATAGCCCCGTACAGGTAGAAAGCTTATAGATCCTTGAGTAGGGCGGGACACGTGTAATCCTGTCTGAACGTGGGGGGACCACCCTCCAAGCCTAAGTACTCGCATACGACCGATAGTGAACCAGTACCGTGAGGGAAAGGTGAAAAGTACCCCGATAAGGGGAGTGAAACAGTCCCTGAAACCGAATGCCTACAAGCAGTCGAAGGAGCTTATGCTCTGACGGCGTACCTTTTGTATAATGGGTCAGCGACTTACTGTAACGTGCAAGCTTAAGCCGATAGGTGTAGGCGTAGCGAAAGCGAGTCTTAAATGGGCGCCTTAGTTCGTTGCAGTAGACCCGAAACCGGGTGATCTAGCCATGGCCAGGTTGAAGATGCAGTAACATGCATTGGAGGACCGAACCCACCTATGTTGAAAAATGGGGGGATGAGCTGTGGCTAGGGGTGAAAGGCCAATCAAACTCGGAAATAGCTGGTT
>CAYSXY010000058.1:0-11721 GCA_964435165.1 uncultured Rickettsiales bacterium | reverse complement strand
CTCTTAGGCAACCCCGTTAAATATCGACATTATCAATAAGTCGCGCTTTTCCAAGCTTCGCTGCCGCCAGCAGCCGCATTCCCTGCCGTTGCTCCAGCGCTTTATCCAGATTGCTGATCGGCACCAATGTCTGTTCATCGCACAAAGCAACATATTCGACGGCATCAAACCCGGCCTGCAACAACCGTCCCTTCGCCCACCCCATAATATAATCCACATTCCCGCCCTCACGAACCTTGTCAGCGGTTGCCAGCAAGGTTTCATAAAGTGAGGGGGCAACTTTGCGTTCTGCCGCAGTTAGATAGGCATTGCGGGACGATCGCGCCACCCCGTCAGAATCACGGCTTGTCTCTACCCCTTCAATCTTTACATCAATATCCAAATCCTGCACCACACGCCGAATCACCTGAAGTTGCTGATAATCTTTCTTTCCGAACACGGCGACATCGGGCATCACCTGCATCAGCAATTTCACCACCACCAACGCCACCCCGTTAAAATGTCCGGGCCGCGATGCACCACACAATCCCTGCGATGGCCCTCCCACCCTCAGCTCAGTGGTAAATCCTTGAGGATACATCACCTCAGGCGTTGGAATGTACACTGCATTCACGCCATGCTTTTCGCATAAGGCCACATCATCCGCTTCACTTCGTGGATAGCTTTCAAAATCCTCGCCCTTCCCAAACTGGGTAGGATTCACAAAAATGCTCAACACAACGCCGTCAGCCAGTTTCTGTGCCGCCTTCACCAGCACCATATGCCCATCATGCAGCGCCCCCATGGTCGGCACCAGCGCCACGCGTCCCTGGCGCTTCCATAATTGCTTGACCGTTCCTCTCAAACTCACGATATCCCGTGCAATATCCATCTACTATAACCCAATAGCTACGTGGCTGGCGCAAGCCAGACATCACCCTGTTGCACTTGTATTGCGCTGCAAAAAAGCCTAATGCATGGTGATGATATCAACTGCATGTCTCATAACCCAGATGACGAATACTGTCACCCTTGCTGATAGCCCCACCACACTCTACCGGTCCATGATCGAAAACGGTATGCTGACCTCTGATCCGGCGCAGCAGATGGTTGTCGAGCAACTGCAGAAATTACATAGCGCATTAATACAAGGCTATCAGCCACCATCACGCCTTCGTACTCGCCTGTCTACCCTTCTACCGGGCATGGAAGTCGCCGCCCCTCCAAAGGGACTTTATATTTACGGCGGCGTTGGACGTGGCAAATCTATGCTGATGGACTTATTTTACGAAACCGCCCCGGTTGCGAAAAAAAAGCGCATCCATTTTCATGCGTTCATGCAGGACATCCATTCGCGTATCCACCAATGGCGTCACGAGCATGGCGACGACAATGACAGAGATCCCATTTTGCCTATCGCCCGCCACATACGCGACCATTACTGGCTGCTCTGCCTTGATGAATTTGAAGTTCATGACGTCGCCGATGCGATGATTCTTGCCCGCCTGTTTACCCTTTTGTTCAAACGTGGGGTCATTCTGGTCACCACCTCCAATCGCGCACCGCGTGAGCTTTATCCGCACGGTCTGCAACGTGAGCGTTTTTTGAAATTCGTCGATCTCATGGAACAGAAAATTGACTGTATCGCACTCGAAAGTGCAACGGATTACCGCCTGCAGAAACTGCAGGCGCTGGAAGAAACATATCACTCTCCTCTGGATGGGCAGGCACCAATGTTCGCACAGCATAGCTTTGACAGTTTAAGTAATCACGCCACACCAAAGCCGTACACACTACATGTCAACAACCGTGAGGTCATCATCCCCAAAAGCGCATCAGGCATCGCCTGGACCGATTTTAACAGCCTGTGCGCCAGTGCTCTTGGTCCCAAAGACTATATCTGTCTGGCCGAAGAGTTCCACACGCTGATCCTGGAGAATATCCCTATCCTGAGCGCTGAAAAGCGTAATGAAGCGCGGCGCTTTGTCACCCTGATTGATGAGCTATATGAGCACCGCGTCAAACTCATTGCCACAGCCGCCGCACCGCCTGATCAGCTTTATCCGGAAGGAGATGGCAGTTTTGAATTTCATCGCACTGTCTCACGTCTGGTCGAAATGCAATCGACCGATTATCTCGCCCGTGGACATGTGATGAAAGAGGTGTAAACTAATAACAATATACCCTATTCAACAATTTCTCAAAAAACACCATCAATAGAGCACACACTATGAAACATTTCCTCGCCTTCGCCATCTGCGCCGGCACCATCATTGCCACGGCAAACACGGCCCTGGCAGCCCCCTCGATTAAATCCGGCCAGTGGCGCATTACGACCGAAACCACCATGCAGGGCATGCCTAACAACACCAGCCGTATGAAAAACACCTTCAATCAATGCCTGAACGGTAAGGATCTGGAGGATCCGGCAAGCATCAAACAGATGGTTGCCGATAACACCCAAGGCAATTGCGATATCGCCTCAATCGACGAAACCGGCTCCGGTTATACATGGGAAATGCGCTGCAATCAGGGTGGTATGCTTATGATCCATAAAGGCCGCATGACGATCACGAACGAAACCGCCTATGAAGGACAGATTGAGTATAGTATGGATTTAGGCGAAATGGGCGATATTCCCGGCATGGATCAGATGAAACTCGGCGGCAAAGCCAGCGTCTCCGGCGCCTATATCGGCCCCTGTCCTGAAGCGACTCCATAAAAAATCTTAGAACGCTTCACTGCCGCGTGGCATAGGCCCCATTCATGGCAGCCTGTGTGCCAAGATTGACCAGCGGCACATCTCCATCACTAACTGCGGCCGGGTTTTGCCGCATGCTATCCGCCCCATGCGCCAATGTTTCATCGGCCGGCGGCATCATGTGATGGTCTCTGGCGTCGGAATGCTGCATGAGAGATTGTGAGCCTAACCGCTCAGATGTCTTCACTGCATCGGACTGAATCATTGTTGCTGCCGCCTTCTCAGGGTCAACCGGCGGCGCATCATTACCACGAACCTTGGCAAATCCCCACCGCACCGGATAGGTCGCACGGTTCCATGTCCAGCGAACGGCATTACCAATCCCTTGCTTGAATCTCTGCCAGCGCGACAATTCAGGCTCTGGCTCAGACACAACCGGCTGCACTTCCCGGCGCTGAACCAACTCAGATTGCGCCGACTGTTGTGTTGTATGTTGCGGAGGTAAAACAGCCTGCGTTGATGACTGAGAACGCCCGGCCATTACCTCGTTGCGCCATTGATGAATCGTCTCACGATTCCCGGCCTTCACCGGCATCAGTCGCATCGGCTCGGTGATAAAAGCGATTGCCTCCGCCTGATCGGCAGGAATAACAGGATTACGTGGTGCCATGATAATATGACCGCCCGCAGGCGTCACCAGCGGGTGGCCGTATTTTTCACCAACAGCAACAATTTCTCCGGCACCGATCTGCTCAAAATTCTGCCATACGCCGTCACCATTCACGCGCTCATTGGCTCGTTTAGCTCGTTCGCGCGGCTGACGAAGATTGACCAGCCGGTAGCTATCTTTCTTCATTTCTTGGACCACCTGCGCCGACAATCCCGCCTGCTGCGCAACCGCATCAAAGTTTGGATCGGCTTTGGGATGGAATATTGCCGTGATCCCCTCATCTGCCAGATGGAAATGGTTATATGTCGAGGTCTCGCGCAAGCGATTCAGCGCAGGAGAAAAGCGCCGGTTGAGTCCCAGCATCAACCCCATATTCTCCATCGCCGTAATCACGGTATTCTGCGCCACATCAGCCGATTCGCGTGCCTCATGCTGTCCACATTCAATGGTTGCGGTGGTCGCTGGCTTGCCCGGTCCGCCATAAAATTCCGGCACCGCATTGCCTTTCAACTTCTCGTATATTCCCGTGATCCAGTCCACCGCCGGCATATTCGCCAGCAGATGTTCACGTTTTTCATCTGGTGGCCGGTGCGTAATCACCATCGGGTCGGCTTTGGTCGAGGTAGTGTGGAGGTCAAGCCCCACATCATATTGATCCCAAAATGGCTTTAAGGCCTGCGCACGGCGAATCGCATAAGAGCTACTGTCAACCTGCTCCATCACATCATCGGGTAAGCGATTCATATTTACCGAATCACCACGTGCCTTACGCGCTGCATGCTTAGCTTGTTCATCACCTGCCTTAACGGCAGCAAAATATTCCTCAGCAGCCTGCATATTATTGGCAGAGAATATCACTTTACCGCTTTGCATCATACCCAGCGCTTCCAGCATCACCAATGCTGGCACACTGGCTAATCCGGCCGGTTCATTACCATGCGTCACTGCGCTGACCCCAAGTGTGGGACCGGATTGACCAGAATCAAACACCATGACACCAGACACGCCATTTACCTGCTGATGTTTGACAAAGTCAAAAACGGCCTTCAAATCATCCAGGGTGACAGGCTGATCAAGCACATAGTGCAGCACATCATCCAGCCGAATCGCCTGATCGGGCGGGTAATTATATTCCGCACGCACCCGGTCTTCGTAATAACGAACGAAATAATCGATAGCGGCCTGATTAGACAAAATAACGTATCCCTGATCATCTTATTTTCAACGGCTGTCACCACGCACATTGATGGCACACCCCGTCGCTTTAATTCTTAAAATAACTATATAACAACTTTATGACAGTTTCATCAGATTCGGGATTATTTCTCTAAAAAACATGACTTTTTACATATTCCATGCCATAGAAACCCCATGAGCGAGCTTATTCCACATCTCTCCATTATTCTTGCCCAGCCGCGAGGCTTCTGCGCCGGCGTAGACCGCGCTATCGAGATTGTTGAAAAAGCGCTCGATCTTTATGGCCCTCCAGTCTATGTACGGCATGAAATCGTTCATAATCAATATGTCGTAGAAGATTTAAAGCGTAAGGGTGCCATCTTCGTTCAGGAAGTGGATGATATCCCCGATGGTGCCATCACGGTGTTCAGTGCACATGGCGTCTCTGAAAAGGTGGAAGGAGCAGCACGGCTGCGTCAATTACCGGTCATCGATGCCACCTGCCCGTTGGTGACCAAAGTCCATAATCAGGCCAAACATTGGGAGCAAAAAGGCTACGAACTGGTACTGATCGGCCATGCTGGCCACCCGGAGGTCGAAGGCACCAGCGGCCGGGTCAAGCAACCCGTTCATTTAATACAGTCGGTCGAAGAAGTTGCTAACCTCACTGTATCACAGCCAAATAAACTAGCCTACGTCACCCAAACAACGCTAAGCGTTGATGACACCCGCAACATTATAAACGCGCTAATAGCACGCTTTCCGGCTATTGAAGGGCCGGACGTCAACGATATTTGCTATGCGACACAAAACCGGCAACAAGCCGTCCGTCAGTTGGCTCCACTCGTTGATGTACTCCTGGTCATCGGAGCAAAAAACAGCTCTAATTCCAATCGCTTGCGCGATCTTGGCGAGGAATGCGGCACTTCCTCCTACCTGATCGACAATGCCGAAGACATCAACACAGACTGGCTACATGCCGCAACATCGATCGGCATCACTGCCGGTGCTTCAGCACCTGAAATACTCGTCCAGCAGGTCATTGACGCCCTTCGCCACCTGGCTGAAACGAGCGATGTCAACACCTATGACGGCATCATTGAAGATGTTCGTTTCAACCTGCCGCGCGAAGTACGCAGCGCTATATTGCGCCCGGCAACCGCTGCATAATATTGACGTAAGTCAAGGCAACAACCTCTCCTTTTCATTATAGTTAACCTATCAATGAAGGAGAACCACTATGTCGCATATCTTATTGTTTTTCACTGTCATGTTTTTCATTGTATTCATGAGCGCTGTCTTCGGATTACCGCTGCGCCATTACATTGCCAAAGATCATGAGATGGTGACCAGAAAACCTGCCCTAACGCACGTCTGAGGACAACTCAACAGGTGCAGATAGAAAGCGTGTAATATCGCCAATCTGCACGTCATCCATCAATGCAGGCGCATGGCCAATCCCGGGATACGTTACCAATGTGACCTGGGGTTGTTGTGCCATGCGCGCAGCAGTGGGTTCGTCAAGTACGGCAGACTCCCCCCCGCGCAGTAGAAGTGTCGGGCAGGAGACGGATTCCCATACCTCCCACATATCAATATCCTGAAATTTCCCCTCATCATCCTGTAGGCTGGCAAACCCCTGGGCGATGCGCTGATCATAATTAAACCGTACGCCGCCGCCCGCCTGTTCTTTCAAATAGTGGCGAGTCATATGGGCAAGCTCCGCCTCATCCTGGAGTCCGTTCATTTGCATGATCGCTCGCACCGCCTCCTCACCCGCCTTTCGGGTTTCAAAGCGATAAGGCATATCCTGTAGATAATCGGCAATCCGTTGCAATCCAGCTCCAGGAATGAACGGCCCCACATCGTTGAGTACCATACGCTGAATGTGCGATGGATAGTGGGCGGCAATCACCATCCCAATCAAGCCCCCCATCGATGTGCCAATCCACCGCACCTTCGGACACTCAAATGCCTTCAGTAACTGTAGGCAATGATCGACATAAACCGGATAGGTATAAAATTCCGGCGCAATATAATCGCTTTCGCCGCGCCCCGGCATGTCCGGGACGATGACGTAATAGCCTTGTTCACTCAATGCCTTGGCCAACCAGTCAAAATCATGGCTGTTACGCGTCAATCCGTGCACACAGATCACGGGAGGCTTGTCAGCATCACCCCATATCTGGCAGGATAGACGCACTTCCTCTTTCCCGGCAATTGTCAGTGTCACATCTTGACGCATCTCTCTTCCTTTCACGGCGCAAAATAATTGATGTCAATGGCAGGAGGTTTTCCCAACACCGCATCTGCAATGACGCAGGCACTTCCCAGAGACAACGTCCATCCCAGCGTTCCATGCCCTGTATTCACATATAAGTTTTCCAACTGTGAGCTCCCAATCACCGGCGCACCATAGGGCGTGGCAGGGCGCAATCCTGACCAGAAATCTGCTCGGTCCGCCTTTTTTAGGCGGGGAAATAACGTGAGCACATGATCCTGCAACTGCAATGCACGACGCATATCGACACCGTTGCGCTGCCCACCAATATCCGCCATTCCCGCTGCCCGAAGCCGGTTACCTAAGCGGCTATACACAATCTTCCTGGCATTGTCCGTTATGGCATGGTGTGGCCCGCTGCGGTCTGAACAGGGGACAGTCAGACTATATCCCTTCATCGGGTAGAGCGGCAATTGCATACCCAGCAATCGCATTGCCTGTGGACTTCTCGGCCCGAATGCCAGCACATATGCATCTGCTCCCATGATCCCTTCCGACGTCTCAATTGCTGCAATCATGCCATCACGCCGTTTGATTCCCGTCAACGCCGTATCATAATAAAATGTTACCCCCTCAGACACCAACCACTCTGCGATCGCCTGTGTAAAGCGGCAGGCATCGCCACTCTCATCCAATGGATGATAGATGCTACCGGCAAACACTTCTTTACTGCGAGCCAGTACAGGTTCACGCGCGACGGTTTCATCCACATCCAGCGTATGATTCTCAATTCCCCAGTCACGATGCAGCATCGCCAATTGCTGCGCAGCGTCTAATTCCCGAGCCGTACGATACAGATGCAATGTACCGGTCGCAGCATGGTCAAAATCAATCGATAGTTCATGTCGAAACTCAGCAAAACATGTTTTGCTGTAACGCGCCAATTGCCATAGCTTTCGTGCGGTTTCCTGAGAAGCCGATGCCCGGCATGCCCACAAGAATTGAACGCACCAGCGCCACAATGCCCATTCCGCACGCCAATGAAAACGCACCGGCGAGTGCTTCCCGCCAAGTAGCACCGGCAACCGGCGCAATAACGCAGGATTTGCCCATGGCTCAACATGGCTGAAACTTAACTGGCCACCATTGGCAAAACTTGTCTCAAGCGCGCTCTGGCTACGTTTATCGATAACGGTCACATCACATCCCCGGCGGCGCAATGCCCAGGCTGATGTCACTCCTGCCAGACCCGCCCCCAGAATCATCACATGGGGACGTCGCTCGTTAGCCGTCATAGGCTCGCAGCCAACTGATTAACGCATGATGCGTCGGCGCATGAAACTCATCATCACGCAATGCAATGCGACCGCCATCATGATCAAACCGATCACCGTAAAAGATCAGCGTACATCCACAATTCCGGGCACACTCCACATCGGTGATGCTGTCTCCGACAAACCAGACATCGCGTCCTAAGGCAATACCGCTTCCCTCCAACGCCAATTCCACCGGTGCTGTCGACGGTTTATCGGCAACCGCGTCACCTGCCCCGATTTGCACATCAAAGTGATGTCCCCACTCAAGTTTCGTCACTTCTTTACGTAATGTCTCTCCGGTTTTATTACTCACCACACCGGTAAATACCCCCTGATCATCATGGAGATGATCCAACACATCCAACACATGCTCTAATGGAATCAACTCATCCAGATGCATCGCACGATAAGACTCCAAATAGTGCTGACCAGCTTTTTCCCATTCATCGCCGAAAATCTCCGGAAATGAATCACGCATTGACCGTGCGACTCGCGCCTTAACCTCTTCCATGCTCCACAGTGGTTTATTCCACTCAGAAAGAGTACGGTTCAATGCGGCATGGATCGTCGGCCAGCTATCAATCAGTGTATTGTCCCAGTCAAATAACACCGCACGTGGCCTTGGCGGCATGGCAGGCATTACGGATTCGGCAGCGGGGGAAGAGGACATGGCACTCCGGTTTGTTGGGTTAAATCACGATGATAAGCATGCAACAAGCGCAGCGTCACCACGCCCGGCCTACCATGACCAATCGGTGTATCATCCACCGCCACAACCGGCAAGATATGCATGGAAGTGCTGGTCAGAAATATCTCTGCCATGCCCATCAATTCTGCCACGGTGACAGGGCGCTCTTCCACCGGTACCTTTAACTGTGTGGCATAATGCAACACACGCTCACGGGTAATGCCGGGCAAAATATCGCCATCTGTCGGGTGCGTCACCAACACCCCTTCTTCGGTCACCATCATCACATTGCTCAAACTGCCTTCACGCACAATGCCATCGGCACTCACCAGGACTGCTTCATGGCCACCTTTCTCGGCAGCCGCCTGTTTAGCCAATACATTGGGCAGCAATGAGACGGTTTTGGCATCTGCTCCCTGCCATCGCCTGTCCACCTGCGTATACACCATTTTTCCCTCGGCATAATCCGAATAGCCAGGCATCCGCGCCGGCATCAACGTCATCATCACACTCGGCACTGCACCCTTGGGAAATAGATGATTTCGTCTTGCTACCGCCCGGTTCACTTGAATATAGACCAATCCATGCCGCCTCATATTCCGCCGTAGAAGCTCGTCAATCACCACCTCAAACGCCGGGCGCGTCATGGGAGCAGACATCTCAATCAATGCAAGTGAATGCCAAAGCCTGTCAAGATGTGGCTCTGCATCAATCAACTGGTCACCCAGCAATTCTATGACTTCATACACACCATCCGAAAATTGCAACCCACGGTCTTCCATCGGCACCACGGCATCGGCATGCGGAACAAAACGCCCATTGACATAACTAATTCGCGGCATCCGTCATTCCTTAAAAATTGTCCTTTGCCTCACGCACTTTAGCGAATACATCAACCGGCGCATCTTCATTAGCATACTGCATCACCTCCGGATGATCCCAGCGTAGAAACGGATTAGTCTTTTTTTCAAGTGCCAGCGTTGACGGCACCGTCGGCCTTCCCACACGGCGTAACCGTTTCACCTCACTGATGCGCTGCGTGAGATCGTCATTGCCCGGCTCCACTGTCTGCGCAAAGACCAGGTTAGCCTCAGTATATTCGTGGGCACAATACACCGTCACATCGTCCGGCAATGCGCGCAGACGCTCAAGACTGGCCTGCATTTGCTTTGGCGTTCCTTCAAATAACCGACCACACCCCCCGGCAAAAAGTGTATCGCCACAAAACAATGCCCGCTCCTCCGCAAAATAATACGCAATATGCCCGGTCGTGTGCCCCGGCACAAATATCACCTCCGCCTGCAGCGTGCCAACCTGCACCTCATCACCATCCCTACATTTCTCTGTCACGTTGGGAATACGCATCGCATCGGGCCCAAATGCCATAACACGCAGCTCCGGCAGTGCCTCTACCAACTCAGGAATGCCCCCCACATGGTCGGCATGATGATGAGTCACCAGCACCGTATCAAGCTGCCAGTGCCGCAGGCGCAATTCACGCAGCACCGGCTCGGCAACAGATGGATCAACCACCGCCGTTGATGCAGATGCCTCATCGCGTATCAGATAGACATAATTATCATTAAGGACGGGAATTTGAACGACCTGCATCATTCACCCTCATGCCGCACAACGGCGCACTGATAATTTCCAAGCGCATAATCACGGTGCTCACGCACCATCAATGGCGAGACCATATCGCCGCACTTATACAAATCCTTGCCATGCTGTAGATAGATCGTCACCGATAATGGCTGCATTTCGCTTTGCACAACAGACACTACCATGGCTCCTTTCGCCAGCACCTCTTTCACGCTGGTCTCCGGTAATAACTGCCAGGGGTTGGGCAAGCCTTTCGCCGCCACCTCATCCGCACGCAATGACTGACTACTCCCAAACATTAACATCCCTGCCATGCATAATATGACGATTCTCACCATTCAGCCCTCTTTATTACCACACCATATCTTTACGATGATATAAGAGGTTATTCTTAGCATATACTGGCGCATGTCCAATGATTATGCACGGCATGAGCCGATAAATTAGTGATGGGAATCCTCTATGTTCTGGCCGGACGTCATTGCTTATCGCCGGTTTTATGAATCACGCCTGGGGCAGATCACGGCGCGTGCCATTCGCCGTCATCTGCGTCGCCGCTGGGGTCATGTGAGCGATTGCCGTATCATTACCTTAGGTTACGGCATTCCTATCATGCGAAGTTTTAATGATAAAAAACAACTCGCTAGCTGCTTCATGCCTGCCGTTCAGGGGGCCATCCATTGGCCTGCACAGGATAAAAACCGCACATTGCTGACGGATGAAACCGAATTGCCGCTCGCCGATAACAGTGTTGAGCGCGTGATCCTGATTCACTTACTGGAGCATACATACGACCCCAAGCAGGTCATGCAGGAAGTGTGGCGTATTCTCACCCCCTCAGGCCGCGTCATGATCTATACTCCCAATCGCCGCAGCATCTGGGCACGCGTGGATAACACACCGTTCGGCTATGGCCGCCCTTTCAACGCCGGACAGTTGGAACGTCTACTGGCGGACCAGCAATTTACCCTGATTGACGATGGCAATCTGCTCTTTTATCCACCAACACGTCGTCCCAGTCTTCAGCGTTTCATCCCTGTGCTCAACCGCATTGGTGCTGTGCTACCCTGGTTTGGTGGCCTGGTCTGGGCAGAAGCCGAAAAGCAAATTTTCGCGGCCATTCCCAAAGATGGCCTTCGCGAGCGAGCCCGACGACCACTTTTTGCTCCAGCAACGGAACCGGCACTGGGGGTTCGCATGACCTCAGCATCAGAAGAATAATACATAACACGACTAATCAATAGCAATGTCACAAAACCTTTACTTTATCCCAGCTTATCATGCTGTTATTGAAGCGACCCAGAAGGCAAAAGCCTAGGCCCTGTTTACGAATAAATTAATATTTATGGTTTATTTCTAACCTTCCAC
>CAYSXY010000057.1:0-11876 GCA_964435165.1 uncultured Rickettsiales bacterium | reverse complement strand
TAATAATCTGATTCTTCGTAAAATTCCTCAGGAGAGGGAGGGATATGGTTCAGTGGCGGCTGTCTTTTCAGGCCGCCCTGGTGCGGGTTATAAGGTTCATCAAAGACGAACTTGTCACCGAAATCGCCGAAATAGGAACAGCTTGAAAGTAGCATGCACATCAGAAGTAATAAGAAGGTTGAACGAAGCATAAGAGAGCACATTTCCTAAAAGCGTTTGCTGAGACCAACAGAGATTTCAATCGGATTATATTCAACTTCCGTATATTGACCGGGGCCGTTCAGTTCACTGTAATCTTCTTCCGTCTGCATCAAAAACGCACGCAGGGTGAAGTTAAACGCATATTCATCTTTAAACCACCAATCGGCTCCCAGTTGCATGGCGAATCCGGCAGCATCATCACTTTTAATGCTACTGATGCTATGTTGAGCAAAGGTGTAATGCGCACCTATACCGATATAAGGTGTAATTTCTCCCCATGGGGCAAAATGGTAGTTGAAATAGAGTTCTACCGGAATCAGGGTAATTTTACCCTCTTCCGGCCGTGCGCTTCCTGTATTCGTATTAACGACGAAAAAATTAGATGTTGAACGCGTGTAGCCAACACTCATTTGGGTGGAGATGTAGTCGGTGAAAAACAAGACGCCATCCACCCCGAAACCGGCATAAGTGGCATCGGTGGAGCCATCAAACTCACCGACCTGAATCCCGTTGTTGAAAATTTTCTCATTTCCGGTCGGTATCATAAACCGACCGACGCCACGCAGAATATAATCATAGGATGATGCATAAAGCGGAGAACTTGCCACCATGTAGATGACGCAGGCCAGTAGCATGACTCGGTAGCATATGCGGCGCATAGAAGGCCTCATGATTTGTTGCGTCGGTTATTGTTAGGTTAACGACAGGGGGTATGTCGTTTACCTTCATGGAGACACTATGTCGAAAATATTACCAATCGCCTAACGAGGCAGGAAGCTGTTTTAAGTGATTATTCAGCAAGTAACGATACACCGGAAAGTTGAAGAAGCTGCATGTTGAGGATCATGTCGCCTATGTCCAATCCAGGCCCCTTTTTTGAAATTAGTTTGCTCCCGATGTGCATTTTTGCGCCTGATGGAACTATCCGGCAAATCAATAAGGCGTTTTCCATAGCGTTGGGGTGGGAGATAACACAGGCAGAACCGCTCTCACTCAAGGTGCTGACGCATCCGGACGATTGGGTTTTTCTCAAGGATATTATTCATGACATTGTGGATGGACGGCTGGTCCTAAACTATCAGAGTCGTCTGCGCACGCGGTCTGAAGAATATCGCTGGGTGCAATGGTACAGTCATTATAATGCGTCCGAACAGCTTATTTATGCCTCACTGGTGGATGTCACTTCCTTTAATGAATTGCAGCGTGAGCAAGACCTTTTACTGGCCCAGATGCAAGGCGTATTGGATGCTGCCGCCGATGCGATTATTTCATTTCGTGCCGATGGGATAGTGGAAAGCTTCAATCTCGCCGCCGAGGGGATATTTGGTTACAATGCCACGCAGATTATCGGGGAAAATCTCTTTTCATTACTCGATGATGACAGTGCCAACCGACTTAGTCTTGCGATGCAGGCGATGGGTGATGATAATGCACTTGGGCGCAGTCAACATGGGTTTGAAATGGATGGTCGCCGGCGCGATGGCGAACTGTTTCCCACGGAATGGTCATTATCCTCGACCGTCGATGTCGATGGCATGCTCTTCTCGGCCATTGTGCGTGATATTACGGACCGTGTGCTGTCAGAGACAAAATTGCGCGAGAGCGAAAGCTTATTTCGCGTGATGTTTGAAACGGCGCCCGTTGGTATGGTGCTAACCTGTATGGAAGGTCAGTTGCTCAAGGTCAATCAGGCCTATCTTGATATTATTGGCTATGATTACGATGATGCATTGGCGTTGAGTTATTGGGATATTACGCCCAAACGCTTTGCCGAGCAGGAAGAAGAACAATTGCGCCTGCTGCATGAGACGGGGCGTTATGGGCCATACGAAAAAACCTATATCTGCAAAGATGGGAAAGAAGTGCCGGTTCTTCTCAATGGCATGTTGCTTCCTGATAGCGAGGGAGTGAACCACATCTGGTCGTTTGTTGAAGATATTACCGAGAGTAAGCAGGCGCAGGATGCTCTCTTGCAGGCCAAAGAAGAGGCAGAAAGTGCCAATCGCATGAAAAGTGATTTTCTGGCCA
Source organism: uncultured Rickettsiales bacterium (assembly GCA_964435165.1). Taxonomy (GTDB): domain Bacteria; phylum Pseudomonadota; class Alphaproteobacteria; order Rickettsiales; family RI-342; genus CAYSXY01. Next base: position 9,647 of record CAYSXY010000057.1, on the reverse strand, counting down.
ATATGAGTCATGAAATTCGCACCCCGATGAATGGGGTGCTTGGTATGGCGAGTTTGTTGTTGGATAGTCATCTGGCACCCAAACAATATGAATATGCCAGAACAGTGAAACGTTCCGCACAAAACCTGCTTGAACTGATTAATGATATTCTTGATTTTTCTAAAATCGAGGCGGGTAAGGTTGAGCTTGAAACCATCACCTTTGACCTGGAGGAGGCGCTGGATGATTTGGTAGAGCTATATGGGCCACTCTGCCGTGACAAAGGCATTGATCTGTTTTTACGTTATGAGGTAGGAACGCCCCGCCAGGTGATAGGCGATCTCGGTAAAATCAGGCAAGTGATACAAAATTTGATCAGTAATGCGATCAAATTTACCGAGAGCGGTCATATTTACCTGTTTGTGTCAGCCGAGCCGGTCAAGGACGACATGGCGACATTCTCATTGTCCGTGGAGGATACCGGTATTGGCATTGCATCAGACAAACAACAGGCGATTTTTGACAAATTTTCGCAAGCAGATAACTCCACCACCCGCAAATATGGCGGTACGGGGCTTGGGCTCGCGATCAGCCGCCATCTCATGGACATGATGAATGGGCGTATTCGAGTCGATAGTGCGCCAGATAAAGGCACGCGATTTACGGTACGCTTGCCACTGAGCATAGACGGTGATGGCAATGCGATGGCGGATGATCATGCCCGTTTCAACGGGTTGCGTCTGCTGCTGGTGGATGATTCACCAACCTATAGTCGCCTGATGGCAGAGATGCTACGCGCCCATGGTATTGATGTGGTGGCGGTGGAAACGGCAAAGGCGGCGCGACAGTCGTTAAAACAGGCGGAGAAGAATAAAGCGCCATTTCATATCGCCATGATCGACTACACATTGCCGGATTCGGACGGGATTCGTCTGGCGCGATCGATCCGGACAAACAGTGCGTATGATGCTTTGATACTGTGTTTGATTACGGTCACAACCGCCAGTGAACTCGAGTCTCAGGCAACGGATGCCGGATTTGTCGGCATGTTCATCAAGCCGCTGCGGCGGCGCATCATGATGAAACAGATTGAGCATTGGTGGCAGCAGCTTCAGTCGGGTGATGTCAATCAGTCGGATATCCATACGAAGCAGCGTCATGTGAAAAAAACACAGCGACAGTCGATGCAGGGCAAACAAATCCTAATAGCAGAGGATAATAAGGTAAACCAGATGGTGGCCTCCATGATGCTGGAAAAGCAAGGCTGTCATGTCAGTGTGGTGGCAAATGGCGCCGAAGCCGTCGACATTGTTGCTGATGTTCCGTTTGATCTGATTTTGATGGATTGCCAAATGCCGGAAATGGATGGATATGAAGCGACGCGCGCTATTCGGGCGCTTGATCAGGCGGCGGTTGATCCACAGAACGTGCCCATTATTGCGCTGACGGCGAATGCGATGAAGGGCGATCGGGAAAAATGTCTGGATGCCGGTATGAATGATTATATCTCTAAACCGATTCAGGAGGAGGTGTTGCATGATGTACTGACGTCATGGCTGCCGCAGCCCGGTGCAAACGGCGAGCAGGATGCGGCCTGAGATGCTTCTGTGCTGGCCTTTTATGCCAGACTCTACTAGATAGTCCGGTTTTTATGAGTATTAAAGGAAATCAAGGTGACCCAACCGATTCGTAATATCGCCATTATTGCTCACGTTGATCATGGCAAAACAACATTAATCGACGCCATGCTGCGCCAGAGTGGCACCTTTCGTGACAACCAGCAGGTCGATGAACGGATCATGGATAGTAATGATCTGGAGAAAGAGCGCGGCATTACGATCCTTGCCAAATGCACAGCGGTAGACTGGGAAGAGACCCGGATCAATATCATTGATACGCCGGGCCACGCTGATTTTGGCGGGGAAGTGGAGCGCGTGCTGCAAATGGTCGATGGCGTATTGCTGTTGGTTGATAGCGCCGAAGGACCCATGCCGCAGACTAAATTTGTCCTGTCCAAAGCCTTGGCGCTGGGTCTCAAGCCCATTGTGATTATCAATAAAATTGACCGCCCGGATGGCCGACCGGATGAGGTGATCGACGAAGTGTTTGACTTGTTCGTCGCGTTGGATGCGAATGAAGAACAGCTCGACTTTCCGATTATGTATGCGTCCGGCCGGGATGGCTGGTGTGCTGAGAACCCGGAAGGGCCGAAGGAAAATCTGACGCCACTATTTACTAAAATCCTGGCGCATGTGGCATTGCCAGATGTTGATCGCAATGCACCTTTCAGCATGCTGGCAACGATTCTGACGGCAGACCCTTATCTGGGGCGGATGCTGACTGGGCGTGTGCTGAGTGGTGTGGCGACGGTCAATATGCCGGTGCAGGTGCTGAATCTGGATGGTGAGGTAGTAGAAAAGGCGCGCCTGAGTAAATTGCTACGCTTTCATGGGGTGGAGACAAGGCCGGCAGATGCTGTTGAGGCGGGGGATATTGTCTGCATCGCCGGGCTGGAAAAAGCAACGGTCGCTGATACGATTGCCTCGCCGGAAATCACTCAGCCGATAACGGCGCAGCCGGTTGACCCACCAACCATGGCCGTGACGATTGGTGTCAATGATAGTCCGCTGGCCGGGCAGGATGGGGATAAGGTCACTTCGCGCCTGATTCGTGACCGGTTGTTGAAGGAGGCCGAGAGTAATGTGGCGATTACTGTCACTGAGACAGAACAGGCCGACCGTTTTGAGGTAGGTGGTCGTGGCGAATTACAATTAGGCGTGTTGATTGAAACCATGCGGCGTGAAGGATTTGAGCTCAGCGTGTCGCGCCCGCGCGTACTCCTGCGCGAAGAGCATGGCGAGAAGCAGGAGCCGATTGAAGAAGTGGTGATTGATGTTGATGAGGGTTATAGCGGTACGGTCGTCGATAGCCTTAATCAGCGCAAGGGGGATATGCAGGAAATGAAGCCGTCTGGTGGCGGTAAAGTGCGGTTGGTCTATCATGTGCCTTCGCGCGGGTTGATCGGCTATCAAAGTCAGTTTTTGACTGAGACGCGTGGCACGGGTGTGATGCATCGGCTGTTTCATGATTATGCGCTTTTTAAAGGTGAAATTAAAGGGCGAAATAATGGCGTATTAATCGCACATGATAAGGGCAAGGCCGTGGCCTATGCACTGGCCGGACTGGAAGAGCGCGGCGAATTATTTGTCGAGCCGGGGACAGATGTATATCAAGGAATGTTAATAGGTGAGCATAGCCGGGGAAATGATCTGGATGTGAATGTGCTGAAGGCCAAGCAACTGACGAATTTCCGCGCCAGCGGCTCGGATGAGAATATCCGCCTGTCGCCGCCCCGATTGATGACGCTCGAAGCGATGATTGCCTATATCGAAGATGATGAGTTGGTGGAGGTGACGCCGTCATCGCTGCGACTACGTAAGCGTTATCTCGATCCGCATGAGCGGAAGCGACAGGCAAAAACGGCGGCCTGATATGCCGCTGCAATTGGCCAATATAATGGGCGGCAGCGCATTTCGATTAGAATCATACTTCCTGCAGCGTGCCGTCTTTGTCGTGGCATTGGTGATGGCTGTGTGGGGCATCGCCTGGCAATACCCGTTTTATGTGGATGATGCCTATATCAGCCTGCGTTATGCGCACAATTTGTTGCATCACGGTGAATTGGTGTGGAATCTGGGGGAGCGCGTTGAAGGCTATACCAACTTCCTCTTCGTGCTGTTGGTGGCTGGCCTTGGTGGGCTCGGCCTTGATCTGAAGCTGGCATCACAGTTCATTGGCGTGGTGGCTTACGGGGCGCTGCTGGTAACGTGTTACCATCGTATGACGGGTTGGTTTGACATACCAATGGCCCGAATGATGACAGCGGTGCTGGCTGCTCATTGGTCATTGATTGCCTGGGCGTTCAGCGGGCTGGAGTCAATGCTTGCTGTATTGCTCGTCTGGCTGGCATGCAGCGGTATGTTGCGCTGGCTGTCTGAAGGTCAGATTGCATTGCGTCAGGCAATATGGGTCGGCATATGGGCGGCCATGGCGATTCTGACGCGTTATGATACAGCGCTGGTGATTGGCGCTGCGGGGTTGTTCGTGCTGGTGAGAGGATACGGCGAATTTCGCCTCCGATTCAACAGACTGTTTCTTGCCGGATCGATTGCGACATTCACCGTCATGGCGCATTTCGCCTGGCGTCACCTCTATTATGGCAGTTGGCTTCCGAACAGCTATATCGCCAAGATTGCCGGTGCGCCCTCTGCGTCATTACTGAACGGGCTGGAATATGTCTTGCAACACGGCATTGGCCTGCCGCCATTCATTGGGCTGTTCGTTTTGATGCTGGTGCGTCATGGCTGGCGTGAGGCAAGCATAGCAGGCGCTATATTGCGCGTGGTGTTGATTGTCAGCCTTGCATGGTTTGTGTATGTCGCGCTGGTTGGAGGAGATCATTTTCCTCATGGGCGATTTATGCTGATACTTCTGCCTTTCTGGGCGCTCGCAGTGGCTGCGGTGCTGCCTCTGCTTCAGGTGCGCTATCCGACGGATGGGCGTATGTTTTGTGTGTTGATGATCGCGGCCCTTATGTCGCAGCCCTTCTGGTATGGCCGGGCAACACTCGATTATCCGACCTATACCGGTGGGCTCATCGCCCCTTATGTGCAAGCGCACTGGCCTGACGATGCTGTCGTGGCGCTCCATGCGGCAGGCAAGGTGCCTTATGAGAACCCATCCATACGATTTATCGATACGTTAGGCTTGAGCGATGCCACCATTGCCAGGCGTGACATTACACCGGAGTTGATTATCTCTCCGGCACAAGTGAATTTTCCGGGTCATGCCAAAGGAGATGGGGTGTATGTGCTTTCCCGCGCGCCGGATTATATCCTGATCAATACGGTTGAGGTATATGGGCAGGAAGTGCCGATTTTTCTGACCGGTTATGAGTTGTTGCGTCATCCTGAATTTCACCGTTGCTATGGTCGACAAGAGGTGATGCTGCCCATTGACAGGCCGGGACTGGCGCCGGAAATATTACAGGGTAAAGCGCAATTTCGCTTTGTCTATTATCGTCGCATCTGTGATGCCGGTGACATCAGGAGTTCTCTCTCATGACACAACTAATCTGCCTGACGGGAGATCTGTATGACCGCCAGTTACAGGAGCTTGAGGCTGTGCGTGATGCGTTCGTTCATCGAGGCGTTAGATTCCGCTGGCGACCCTGGCAGCAAGGACTGGCCGGGTTATCAGGCGAAGATGCAGTGTTGTTGCAGGGAGTCGGCGGTTATCATCAGGAGGTGGAGGCCTTTGCGCGCTTTTTGGAAGAAGGAGAGCAGGCCGGTCTGCATTTTATCAACCCACCGAATGTGGTGCGTTGGAATATGGACAAGCATTATTTGCGAGAGCTGGAATCATCCGGTGTTGCCATTGTTCCAACATGTTGGAGTCGGGATAATGATGCTCCGCTGTCATCTGTGATGCAGGAGCAGGGATGGCAGGACGCGGTGGCCAAACCGGTGATTTCCGCCGGAGCGTATGAGACGCGCCGCGTGCGCTCTGGGGATGATATGGCCGACATTGATGCATGGTATGCGGCCATGTGTGGGCGGCAGCCGATGATGGTGCAGCCTTTTATGCCGGAGATTGTCACGGAAGGGGAATGGAGCCTGTTATTTTTCAGGGAGGCGTATGATCAGCCGCTCGAGGACAGTTTCAGCCATGCGGTGCTAAAGCTGCCGAGCGACGGTGATTTTCGTGTGCAGCATGAACATGGCGGCGCGTATCGCCATCTTTCGCCACCTTCTTCTCTTTTTGATGATGCGGTGACGGTCCTTTCACATGTGCCTGCGGGGTGGTGCTATGCCCGGGTCGATGGGGTGCGACGCCAAGGTCGTCTGCTGGTGATGGAGATTGAGCTGATAGAGCCGTTTCTCTATCTGTTGCCTAAGCAAGAACCTGTGAATCATTTTGTTGAGGCATTGTTACGGTGTCTTTCCCATCATAACCTGCAAGCAGCGTGATTTTGCCCAATATGGGGCCGGTTCCTCTGAGAGGCTTGCTGGATGTTGGTCATTACAGGTTGAAAACCATCCATTTTGACATATTTATGAATCGCTGTAAAAAACAGGGTGCAGGTCTTGTGCTTTTATCCTGCTGACCTATATCCATTTTAACGCCGCTATTATTGAGCGGCACGGAAATAACATGATATTTTCCTGCTCCATGGGGACTCATGGCGGCTGGATGTGAAAATAAAGTAAGGACAACGCATTATGGGCAAAGTGATTGGAATTGACCTGGGGACGACAAACTCCTGCGTGGCGTTCATGGAAGGCGGCAAAGAGCCGAAAGTGATTGAAAACAGCGAAGGTATGCGCACAACGCCATCCATTGTTGCCTTCACTGACGATGGTGAGCGATTGGTGGGGCACCCGGCCAAGCGTCAGGCCGTGACCAACCCGGAAAATACGCTCTATGCGATTAAGCGGATGATCGGCCGCCGTTTTGACGACAAAACGGTCAAGAAAGAGCATGATCTGGTGCCTTATAAAATCATTAAGGCGGATAATGGCGATGCCTGGGTTGAGGCGAAGGGTGAGAAATATAGCCCAAGTCAGATCAGTGCCTTTATTTTGCAAAAAATGAAAGAAACGGCAGAGAGTTACCTTGGCGAAGATGTGACCGAGGCGGTGATTACCGTGCCGGCGTACTTTAACGACTCTCAGCGTCAGGCGACCAAAGATGCCGGTAAGATTGCCGGGCTGGATGTGTTGCGTATCATCAACGAGCCGACGGCAGCGGCTCTCGCCTATGGTCTGGATAAAGAAGGTGGTAAAACCATTGCCGTGTATGACCTTGGGGGTGGAACATTCGATGTATCGATCCTTGAGATCGGCGATGGCGTGTTTGAAGTGAAATCCACCAATGGGGATACGTTCCTCGGCGGGGAGGATTTCGACTTACGCATTATTGATTATCTTGCCGATGAATTTAAAAAAGATGCTGGAATTGACCTGCGCGATGACAGCCTGGCGCTGCAACGGTTGAAAGAAGCGGCAGAGAAGGCAAAAATTGAACTTTCCAGTACCGCACAAACCGATGTCAATTTGCCGTTCATCACGGCGGATGCGAGTGGGCCGAAGCACCTTAACATTAAGCTGACGCGCGCTAAGCTCGAGTCGCTGGTGGAAGATTTAATCGAACGCACGATTGAGCCGTGCAAGGCAGCGCTCAAAGATGCGGGGCTCAAGGCCGGTGACATTGACGATGTGGTGCTGGTGGGTGGGATGACCCGCATGCCGAAAGTGATTGAAAAAGTGAAAGACTTTTTTGGGCGTGAGCCGCATCGCGGAGTGAATCCTGATGAGGTGGTAGCCATGGGTGCCGCCGTTCAGGCCGGCGTGCTTAAAGGCGATGTGAAAGATGTGTTGCTGCTTGATGTTACCCCTCTGTCGCTGGGGATTGAAACACTCGGCGGTGTATTTACGCGCCTGATCGACCGCAACACGACAATTCCAACCCGTAAAAGCCAGACCTTTTCTACCGCGGATGATAATCAGAATGCGGTAACGATTCGTGTCTTCCAGGGTGAGCGCGAAATGGCGGCTGATAATAAATTCCTCGGTCAGTTTGACCTGGTTGGGATTCCTCCTGCTCCTCGTGGCGTGCCGCAAATTGAAGTGACGTTCGATATTGATGCGAACGGAATTGTCAATGTGTCGGCGAAAGACAAGGCGACGAACAAAGAGCAGCAGATTCGTATTCAGGCTTCCGGTGGATTGAGCGATGCGGACATCGATCAAATGGTGAAAGATGCGGAAGCGCATGCCAGTGACGATAAAAAACGCAAAGAGTTGGTTGAGCTTAAAAATACCGCCGATAGCCTGATCTACGCCAGTGAGAAGAATCTCAGCGAGCATGGCTCTTCGCTTGAGGCTTCGGATAAAGAGGCGATCGAGAAAGATGTACAGGCACTGAAAGATGCATTGGAAAAAGAAGATGCCGATGCCATTCGTACGGCAACCGATGCGCTTCAGCAGTCATCAATGAAGCTGGGCGAAGCGATGTATAAGGCGCAGCAGGATGCTGCGGCAGCGGAAGGCACGCCGGGTGCGGAATCTGGTGCATCTGCAGATGATGCTGAAGGCGATAAGGTTGTCGATGCCGATTTTGAAGAAATCGATGATGATGCCTCGAAAGACAATAAATAAGGATCGATCATAAGAGTGGGAGTCGGCAATCAATGGGTTGATTGTCGGCTCTTTCTCTTTTGCGGATGAGTGATGTCTATGGCGCGTGATTTTTACGATATTTTGGGGGTGGAGCGTGGAGCGGGTGCGGATGAGTTGAAATCTGCCTACCGTAAGCTGGCGATGCAATATCACCCTGATCGCAATCCTGGAGATGAAGAGGCTGAGCGCAAATTCAAGGAAGTCAATCAGGCCTATGATATTTTAAAAGATGATGAGAAGCGTGCGGCCTATGACCGCTTCGGCGAGGCCGCGTTTGATGGCAGTACGGGAGGGCGCGGCGGTGCGGCCGGGTTCGACTTTTCCAACTTCTCGGACATTTTTGATGATTTATTCGGTGATTTTGGCGGCGCGAGACGTGGTGGCGGCGCTGGAGCGGGTGCTCGCCCTAATCGTGGGGCCGACCTTCGCTACAACCTGGAAATTGCATTGGAAGATGCTTTTCGCGGGAAGCAGCAGAATGTTCAGGTCACTACCTCTGTTTCATGTGGTGATTGTGATGGTTCCGGGGCCGAAAAAGGGAGTAAGCCGGAATCCTGCAATGTGTGCCATGGTGCTGGCAAGGTGCGTATGCAGCAGGGCTTCTTTACCATAGAGCGTACGTGTCATGCCTGTGGCGGAGCCGGTCAGGTGATTACCAATCCCTGTAAAAGCTGTGCCGGTTCCGGTCTGGTTAGCAAAGACAAAACGCTGGCGGTCAACATCCCCGCCGGGGTGGAAGACGGCACGCGCATTCGCCTGGCAGGTGAGGGCGAAGGCGGGATGCGCGGTGGCCCTCCCGGCGATTTATATATTTTTGTCTCTGTCAAACCACACCCGATTTTCAAACGCGATGGGGCTAATATCCACTGTCGGGTGCCGATTAAAATGACGACGGGAGCCCTTGGTGGTCAGGTCGATGTGCCGACGCTCGATGGCAGTAAGGCGCGGGTAAACATTCCTGCCGGAACGCAAAGTGGAGACCAGTTCCGCCTGCGCGGCAAGGGGATGAGTATTATGCGTTCAAGCAGCCGCGGCGATATGTATGTCCATGCCGTGGTGGAAACGCCGCGCTCGCTCAGCAAAAAGCAAAAAGATTTGTTGAAAGAATTTGATCAGCAGGCCAATGCGAAGACTAGCCCGGAAAGTGAAAGCTTTTTCAGCAAAGTGAAAGAGCTGTGGGATGATTTGAAGGATTAGGTGGGAGTATTTACATTATTGTCCAATAGCATAAATTCGGGCATTTGACTGATATGGAAATCAGGGTTTCGGTCTATTCGAGATTCGTGCACAGCCTGAATTTCTGCGATCATTGCCTCCCTCAATGTGGTTTGGTCTTTCTCACTAAGGTTTGTGCCGTCGAAATATCCCTCCTGCCATAAGTTTAATAGCGCTTCATCTCGTGCGACACTTATGCTCGTACTGGAAAGG
>CAYSXY010000056.1:0-12093 GCA_964435165.1 uncultured Rickettsiales bacterium | reverse complement strand
ATCAAAATTAACTTCTATGCCAGCCCCTTCTTTTGTATTAAAAGTCTGATCTAGAATTCACCAGCCCCTTGCCTGATAGCTCAAGAATTTAATTGCCCTTTTATGCATGGTTGTCCTAGAGGTGCTACATGGTTCAGGCTTCATATAGTTGCGGTACAGGGTGCAAAAATATTCCGCTGTGGCTGAAAATTACCTACACGGCAATAGTGTGTGTGATTGTGCCTTTTTACTGGCGTGAATACGGACCGGAGAATTTTTTATGGTTCTCTGATATTGCACTTTTGGCCATGGTGCCCGCGCTCTGGCTGGAAAACCGACTTATTTCCAGTATGATGGCTGTTAGTGTCCTATTGCTGGAAGCAGTGTGGATGCTCAGTTTTCTCACCGGCGGCATGATAACCGATCTTGCGGCCTACATGTTTGATCCGTCGCTGCCGCTATGGCTGCGAGGCCTGTCTCTATTTCATTTTCCTATGCCCTTAGTGATCCTCTATGTGTTATGGAAAATAGGGTATGATACGCGTGCCATCTATTGCCAAAGCGGTTTACTGCTAGCCGTTATTCCTCTGACGCGCCTGGTAAGTGAGAAGGAAGATAATATCAATTGGGTGTTTCGCCCAGAATGGCTGGCGGGCATTCTTTCGGCACATATGTATCTGCTACTTCTCACGCTGGGGCTAATCATTTGCGTTTATTTGCCAAGCCATTATTTGCTGAAACGTTTGTTTGGGCAGACATCCGCATAACCAGCTCTCATTCTATGGCATTGCGGTATAGTCGCTTGTATGTGGACTATATTATGGCACGCTTTTCTATACCCCCACTGCCTGCGAGATATTTTCCTTCCAGAGCCGGGGGCGACTTGAAGATGATCGCCCCCTCCTGTAACGCATTGATGAATTGCTCCCAGCGGTTCGAGTTTCGTTCGCGTCGGAGCACCATTAAGGCAATTTACTCTGCTTGTTTTTTAGTCGATTGAGAAATTCCTCAAACATAGGCACTGTAAAGGCAATGTCTCCGTATGCGGGACTGTAAATCATGCCTTTTTGTATGATGTCCTTTCTAAAAGTACCAAGTTTCTGCATTTCTTTTCCCATTACCTCCGCCACATCCGCAGACCTATAGGGGCCCTTTCCGAGGCTTGCCATAGCAAACACATATTCCCTTTGCTTCGGTGTGAGCCTATCAAAACGAACGCGAAAAAAACTTTCATCAAGCCGGCTTAGCGCCTGTGGCGTTGCATCTATCACATTCTGCTTTTTAATGGGAGAATGGCTAGCAATATTCCACGCTTGATATCCCCATTCCTGTAGGAAGAATGGATAACCTTCTGTACGGCTAATAATTTCTTGTACGGCGCCTTCTTCTATCGACTCTTCTTCCGATGAGATGGGGCCGCATATCGCCATTTCAGCAGATGTGTCGTCTAAAGGACCGACAGGGGGGTAATCAAAGAGTCTTTCTGCATAGGATTTTGCATCGCCTGATAAGGCGGCAACCTGGGGGAGGCCTGCTCCAAAAAATATAATTGGTAAATTCTTCTGATTTGCATGGTGGATAGCCACAATGAGCGCTGAAAGCTCTGTTTTTGATAAATATTGCACTTCATCAATGAGCAGTATCCAACCCTTTCCTGCTGCTTTTGCTGCTAGTCCAATTCTCTCAAACAAATCAGTCAAGTCGAACTCTAATATGCCACTGTCACCGCTTCCTTCTTCCGGATCAACGGACACAGAGACGTCACCCATAGAAATTTTGAAGGCAGCGGCAAAGGAACGCAATGTTCTCATCGCTGCGTAGCTTCCAGCCTTTGCGCTTTCAACCAATGACAATTTTCGCAGCACTTGCTGCACTTTTGGATATAAGGAATCCACCAGCTTTCTGTCTTCAGGCGCCTCTATAAATGAGCATAGATACCCATGATCTTCTGCCATAGTCGCTATTTTTCTTAGAAGCACTGTTTTACCTGTACCACGCAAGCCGAGCAGGATCTGCGACTTACTATGCCTGCCCAGCAGAATACGTTGCAAGGCAATATTTGCAGCTTCAATAATATTTTCGCGGCCTGCCAACTCTCTTGGCTGACTTCCCGCGCCAGGTACAAAGGGATTTCTTACGGGATCCATATATAAAAACTTATGTGAGGTTATAAGAAATTATTCTTATAATATATTATATGTTCATATATTTCCAGAGCTAAAAATTACCATCCACTCACGAAATGCTATCAGAAATTCATTTAAGCGGTTCGAGTTTCGTCCGCGTCGGAGCACCACCTTATAGAGAGGCTATTGGGCCTCTCTATAAGGTGGTATGAAAGCTTCTCGAACCTAGGATTTGACGCGCAGCGGGAATTAACGATTCCTTGCGAGCATGTCCTATTCTGGCACCATCCTTTGAAAAACCTGCCTTTATTGTTCGCGCAAATTTTCACCAAGAATATAGCAGGTTAGATGATGGCTGTTTTCCTAGAGTTTCGGTTCTAGTTCCGGGCAGGTATCATAAAGAATGTTCGTGCATTATTACATGCAAATACCTAAATTACCCAAAGTCATCGTCTGAGTACGCCACTCATTAAATTACCGATTTACAATATGATGATTGATCATCATTGTTTAATCGCTCATGGTGAAGCTAATGGAAAATAATGAAAAAGAGCTGCATGATTTAGTTCGCAGAAATGTGGAGTATATTTTTTATATAGAAACGTAAAGGTTGTTGTAATGCGCGGTGAAGGGCAGTTGAAAGAAGCAAGAGAACAATTAGAGCGCAATCCAGATTTTTACCCGCTATTAGAAAAACTGGACGCATTTGTTGAACAATCACAATATGTTGCAGAAGAACACGGATTAAATCCTGACTCACTTAGAATATTAGCCGGTGATTTTGCTGCTGGCATGATATGGGTGGCAGCACAATTTGAGCATCTTGGCGGTGCGATAAGGCATTGGGTGCCTGATTTTACCTATGATCGTGAAGAGCAAAGGCCTTATTACATCGGAGATTTTGATAACGGGAATATACGTATTGGATTTCCTCTAAAAGGGGTAATAGAACACATAGAACAATTTCCGAGCCGCCTCAATTTCGTTACCCAAGGCATAGTTTTTTTCGCAAGACCAATCACCCAGACAGGCTCAGCTATAGAGAGTTGATCATGCTGTCTGGGGGGCATGAGTTTACACATTTTGTCGATAGTCTTACGAGAGATATTGAGTTTGATAATAGGAACTCATATCATATTGCACCTAAGGAAGTATTCAGCTACCGGATGAGTGACTATATGGCACACGACATGTTTCCCGATGTTGAATTGGATAAAAATGCGGTGGCATGGCACAAGAGAGTATTGACTAATGTGAATACTCAGTTGGAGCTAATTTTTGGTGATGGCTCGGTAAAACAAGCTGCTGATCTTAAAGATGCATGGTTACGAGAAGATGTGAGAAACCCTAATCTTGTTATGCGATAATTCTATACTCTATAATTAAACATATAATATTTGGCTATTATATGTTTAACGCTCGGATTGTATCTTTTCGCTTTCGTCAACTATTGCAATGAAATAGATATCCGGGCAGTTACGGCAATCTTCCCTGCTGCTGATTGCTTCCAGTTCAACCGCTTGTTGGCGCGCACTCGCTTGCCATTGTTGTTCAATTAATTGCTGCAATGTGTCTGGATCAATCCTTGCATTAATATCGTCAGAAACAGCTACAATAAATTCAGTGTCTTCTGAACGAAATTGGAACATGTGAAGCTTCACAGACTCACCATCAGCCTGTACGGGTTGGATATCATAATCAAAGTCGTGTACGTGAAAATTTTCTTCATATGCCCCTTCTGCTACTAACTTTGCTTTCACCTGCATCAGATTGGTAAGGAATGTCGTAAAATCAGGGCGCTCGCTTTCTCTAAAACGTCTATCCTGAAGCACCCCTTTCTCGTCAATGTGATGGTCTGGTTCTCCATCTGCACCAAGCGCGACGGGTCGCCATGTGCCAAATTTGTCGAATAGATGGTTCCACTGCCCGGCGACAATCATACTGCCTACATTTCCACCACCTAATAGCGTCATCGCAAAATGCTGCATCATTCGAGCTTCCAACTCCTGGCGCGTATCCGGTGCGAACAATTCAGTATTCAGCAACAAATGGTGATAGCCATCATAGAATGATCGACTGTCGTGAGAGAGTGCATAAGCAACGGTGCCATCGGCTACATCAGCCAGAAAACGTTGTTCCTCCTCTACCCACCTCATATCCGCATTATCCTGCCACTCCCAGTGACCGATACTTTCCATGGCGATGACGGAAATGTCATCGCCACCTATATTTGCCAAATTATTTGGGTTGTGTTGGCCATGGTGATTTATTTTTTCTCCGCCTAGAGCACTTGAAATCTGATCGTGTGGGCCGCCAACTGTTTCCATCAAGAGGGTGAACGGTGATGCTGTATGTTCACTCTTTGTAGAGTCTTCAAACATATCAGGATGTTCATGACGAATGTGCTGCATGAATGCTTTATATACTGCATTTGGCATTTTATAGGCTGCGTCAACACGGATGCCACGTGCTCCTTCACCGATAAAATGGCTAATCACGCCCTGAAATTTTTTAGTGAGGAATACTCGCGCATGGCCTTCCTGCTCCCACCTGAATTCTTGTACATCATTCCATTCTGGCCCATTGTCTTCTTTATGGAAATAGGGGCGTAAAAGCCCTTCATTTTCTTCTCCTTGCGGTACCTGTCCTAGAGCTGTTAATGGTCGGAATATCTTGCCGCTATGTACTGGAATCGCATCAACCACTGCATAGGGCTGTCCATGTTCATTATGTCGTCCTGTATCCCAATCAAACGAGATATCAGGTTTTTTTGGGTCTGGTCGTAAGTAATCCACAACCGCACGTTCTGCTACGGCCCATGGGTGAGCAACCGAGACATGGTTGAGTACCAGATCGTTCATCACCGTCATTTCACGGTTTGCAGCCTGGACATTCCAATCATTGATCGTTTCCTGAATGTTCACACCGGGTGTGAACTGCCGTACATCATGGCTGCGTGCCCACTGCCCAAACCATTGTGCGGCTCCTTGTTCTCCTTCATGAAAATGTTGTTGCATATGTTTTGCAAAATGCCTTTGCACAGCATTAAAATCTTCCATCGTGGTTTGGAAGTCAGGAAGGCTCTCTTCTGGTGAGATGTAGCTGAATACATGTGCAACGAGAGCCGCAAACTCGGTGTCGTCCAGTTCAAGTTGGCCTTGTACATAATCTTGCAGATAGTCCACATATTGTTGGAAGTAATTGGCAAATGCTGTGCGTTGTACACCATTGGGAATACCATACGTCTCTACGGCATTTTCAAACTGCTCCTGCAACGCCGGGTGCCACTCATCTTCAACCGTTGTTCCTGGCAAAAAAACCGTGCCATAGAGGCTACCTACAAGTGAGTGCTTATCTTCCGCATCTGTTGCCCAGCGGTTATGTGTGGCGAGATCATTGCCGGGTTGTGTGGGGCGAAGCCTGTCATTTCCATTTCTGTCACCCATTACCAAATCAGGGGCAGAATAAGGGTTAAACCACAGATGTGTGGCACCGATATTGCCAATACGGTTTAAGAATGCATCACGATTATCGTCAGAGCCACGTTGAACACTTGGGAAAAAGTCATAGACCAGAATGGGTTTATGAGGTTTAGGCTCGCTCACATTCATCACCTTTATTTCGATTTTAAGGAAGATTATTTCGATTTTAAGTAAGATGACAACATTTTGTTACCGTTCCTGATAACAAATCTGTAACATTCGTGATGTGACGTTAGCGGGAATTAAAGGTTGCCTGCAGGTATGTCCTCTCAAACTATATTCAACATTATTATCTAGGTCAGCGCAGTTTGAGGCTCTCTCCAGAAAATATTGTACAGTAGATGTCTGTTGCGTATGTTCTTGCGGCATATCTGCTATCTAAAATATTTGCTTTATGGAACTTCATCTTTATTTGATATCCGATTCGACCGGGGAGACGGTCAGTTCTGTGGCGCGTTCGGCCATGGCGCAGTTTGAGGGGGTGGAGCCGGTGGAGCATCACTGGTCACTCATTCGGTCAAAATCGCAGATGGAAAAAGCATTGCAGGCGCTGCGCGAGCATCCTGGCATTGTCCTTTACACCGTGGTCAATCAGGAAATGCGGGTGATGCTGAAACAGGCCTGCACGGAACTGGCGGTGCCGTGCATCCCTGTGTTGGGGCGAGTGACAAGAGAGATTTCCGAATTTTTAGGCATTGAAATCACTGCACGACCGGGCAAGCAGCATGCGCTGGATGAAGGCTATTTTTCACGCATGGAAGCGGTGAATTATGCTCTGGCGCATGATGATGGGCAAGGGAACTGGGAGTTGGAAGAGGCGGACATTATCCTGGTGGGGGCATCGCGCACGTCAAAAACACCGACCTGTATTTATCTGGCCTATCGTGGATTCCGCGCGGCGAATATTCCCTTTGTACCGGGTGTGCCACTGCCGGAGTCAATTGATGAACTGACCCATACATTGAAAGTGGGGCTGACGATTAATCCCGATCGGCTGATTCAAATTCGCAAAAGCCGACTGCTTTCACTGCAGGAGAAAAATGAAACCAGCTATGTGGATATGGAACAGGTGAAGGAAGAGGTGACGGCTGCACGCAAATATTTCAGTAAGCGAGGCTGGCCGGTCATCGATGTGACGCGTCGTTCCGTTGAAGAAACAGCGGCATCCATCATCCAACTCTATCAGGAGCGGTTTGGCAGCCGATCTCAAGGTTAGCAGAATATTATCCAATGTTTCACGTGAAACATTTAGTGGTATAAAATATTTTTTAATCAGCCACTTCCGGGTGACTTGCCGCCAGCCATAAGGCAGCACCCACGGCAATCAAAACACCCGTAAATACGATACCCGTGTAATTATAGGCATCGTCCGGTGATGGCTCAAACCACGGATCCTGATCGTCTTCCTCTGCATAGTAAGGTTGTTGGTAGCTCTGGTAGCCACCATAGCCGGCAGGTTCTGTTTCAGGCTGAAGGTAACTGCAGGCGACTGTCAGATGACAAAGGCTCACTAACAGCGCTATCTGGCGCATGATGGGTTTGATTGTGCTCACCGTATCATTGTTCTTATTCTGTTTTTTCACACCAATGCTCTTTTCACTCGTTTCGTAGCGCCTGCACCATAGCACAGCTCCGGTTAATCAAAAAATGAAAGTTTTTTGATGGTTTATTGCCGTTACACATGCAGATGGTATTATTTCTGCGTTGCCAGCGGATGACTGTCCTCATAGGCGCGGAGTAATTGTTCTGTCTCTAATGCTGTGTAGCGCTGTGTCGTACTCAGGCTTGTGTGGCCCAGCAATGCCTGAATTTCACGCAGATCAGCACCATTGGTCAGTAAATGCGTGGCAAATGCGTGGCGAAAGGCATGAGGTGTGGTGTGAGGTGGAAGACCTAAATAATGCCGCAATTCACGAATACGCTGTTGAAACACCGCCGGTTGCAATACGCCGCCTTTGACACCGCGAAAAGCTGGCATCGTGTTCGAGATAGCGTAAGGACAGCTATTGAGATAGGCGATGCAGGCCCGTTGCATAATCGGAATGAGCGGTATACGACGCTCTTTGTTGCCTTTGCCGTGAATGATCAGCACGTTGTCTTTGGATAGCAACTGCTGTTTCGTCAGGGCGAGTGCTTCACCAATGCGAAGCCCGGCACCATAAAGCAGCATTAAGAGCGCTTTATCGCGCTTGCCTACCCAGTCCTCGTCAGAGAGCATGTCAATATGGGCGAGGCTGTCAATGCTGTCCGTTTGCGACACAGCTTTGGGTAATGGTGCTGGCGTTTTGGGCAGCTGAATATCAAATATCGCGTGATGCTGACCTATTCCTTCATGTTGTAAAAAACGGTAAAAAGAACGTATGGTTGAGACGGCACGTGCGGTTGAGCGGTGAGATAATCCCTGTTTTTTCCGTTCACTCAGCCAGCTGCGAATGTCTGACAGTTCAATCGCTAAACATTGCTTAAACGAGAGAGTTCTGCCCATATGACGGGCCATGAATTGACAATAATGCGTCAGATCATGCCGGTAGCTCGTGAGTGTGTGCGGTGAATAATGTTTTTCTGTTGCCAGATAGCGCATCCAGCGCTCAATCAATGCTGCCAGTGAGCGGGTGATTGGGATGGTGTTATTCTGATCCTGCATCAGCGCCATGCTCTATATTCTCTTGCGCAGAAGGACGGGATAAGTTGTTCTCAGGAATAGCGCGAATGTCAGCCCATAGCCGTATTACAATCTGCCGGGTTACTTCGCTCAAGAAGGAAAGTAATTCCGTTCCCTGACCTGAGATAAATTGATCAGCATTGCGTGATCCAAACGCCAGGATGCCCGTGTCATTGTCCGAGATAGTGAAGCGACACAGCGCATATGAGTGAGCTAACGGACTGGCAGCACCAAAAATAGTGGCAATGATTCCGGTGGTGTCCTGAGAGCCAAGCACCACAGCCTGATTTCCTGCGAAAAGAGCATTCGTACTGCCTTTGGGTACATAGCGAATGGCGGCATATTCCTGCTCACGCCCCGGTGCAATATCCACCTCAACACATAAGCGTACCGTATCGATGGCAAAGATATGCTGAAGATCGGCAGTGATGGCCTGAGCAAGATTATCCGCTGTCTGACATTCAAGCAGGCAGAGCACGGCCTGATGAATTTGCTGTTGTGCACTTAAATTATCTCGTGCAGAGAAGATGAGCGATCCAAATTCCTGCTGAAGCTTATCAATTTCATCGCGCAATTTATCGACCATGTAGCGTTGCATATCCACAATGGCCGTATCCTGATGATAATGCGGCGGCGTTAATACGCGGAATAACTCGGGATTGTGATCGAGAAAATCCGGGTGGGCTTTCAGATAATCAATCACCTGCTGACGTGTTATGCCTTCATAGCTTGGTTCATGGTCATCATCCGTCATGGCTATGGTCCGAACCTTTGTCATCACGCCACTTTGATATCCGCCTTGCGAATATCTTCCATGAACGCATCCAGCCCGCGATCGGTCAATGGGTGCATGGCAAGCTGGCGAATGACGTTTGGTGGCATGGTGGCCACATGCGCTCCCATGCGAGCGCTATCGACAACATGAATCGGGTGCCGGATCGAGGCGACCAGCACTTCCGTATGGAATTGTTCGTAATGGCTGTAAATGGTGACAATATCATGGATCAGCGCCATGCCGTCCTGAGAGACATCGTCGTGCCGTCCGACAAATGGCGAGATGAAGGTTGCGCCGGCTTTGGCCGCAAGCAGGGCCTGTGATGGAGAAAAACATAGCGTGACATTGACCATAATGCCATCGCCGGTCAATGCGCGGCACGCTTTGAGTCCATCCCAGGTCAGTGGCACTTTGACCGTGACGTTATCGGCAATCTTCGCCAGGGTTTTTCCCTGATGAATCATCTCATCCGCATCCGTTGTGGTGACTTCTGCGCTGACCGGGCCATCAACAACATCGCATATTTCCCTGATAACATCAGTAAACGGGCGCCCTGATTTAGCAATCAGCGTTGGATTGGTCGTCACGCCGTCCAGCATGCCGGAAGAGGAAAGATCGCGAATATCATCGACATTGGCGGTATCAACAAAAAATTTCATAGGGCACCTCGAAAATGACAGCTTTTCTGTCGTCAGGATGAATTGGGCATGGCATGGTAACGCCATGCTGATGATCATACGCCAAGCCGTGCCCTGCGGCAACCTTCTCACATGACATGCCCGGACAGTACTTCCGTTGTTCAGGTGCTGCTTCCGCGTCCCTTCGATGCAGCCTTTGATTATGCTGTGCCGAATCATATGGCGATTACGGAGGGAATGGCCGTTGAAGTGCCATTTGGACGGACTCATTGTTGGGGGGTTGTCTGGGGGCGACAGCCCTCACAGCTTCCTCCCGATAAGCTGAAGCCAATTATCCGCCGGTGCGCCTGGATGTCGGAACCATTGATAGATGAGGCAATGCGCAACATCATCGATTGGACGGCCCATTACACATTATCACCGCGCGGAATGGTCTTGAAAATGGCGCTTTCAAGCCCGAATGCGCTTGATGATTTGAAAGAGGAAAAAACCTATCGATGGCAGGATATCAATGACTTATCCATGACGACGGTACGACAGCGGGTTAGAGATGCCTTGATAGGCAAAAGCCTATCAGCGGCGGCGCTTGCATCAACTGCACAGGTCTCCAACTCCGTGATTCAGGGGTTGAGTCACGCGGGTGCATTGATTCCGGAGATGAAGGCCTTATTGCCGGAAGATGGATTTGTTACATTCCGTGACGTGCAATCTTCAGCGATTCATCCGACTCTCTCGTCACGTCAGCAGCAGGCAGCTGAACAGTTGACAGAAGCGGTGATCAAACGGCAACCCGGCGTCTGGTTGTTGGATGGTGAAACGGGTTCGGGAAAAACGGAAGTCTACTTTGCCGCGATTAATGAGGCTTTACGCAAAGGGCAGCAAACGCTGGTTTTGTTGCCGGAAATTGCCCTGACTGCCCAATTGGTTGACCGGGCCAGCCGCTATTTTGGGATTGCACCGGTCGTCTGGCATTCGCATATGAGTCCGGCCTCTCGACGCGATCATTGGAGAGCTGTGGCGATGGGACGAGCTCCACTGGTCGTGGGCGCGCGTTCAGCCCTGTTTTTGCCGTATCGCGATCTGGGCGTCATTATTGTCGATGAAGAACATGAGCCAAGCTATAAGCAGGAGGATGGCGTTGCATACCATGCGCGTGATATCGCCGTACTGCGAGGTCATAAAGAGCAGATTCCGGTTATTCTTGCCTCAGCGACTCCCTCGCTGGAGACAATCTGCAATGCGGAGGCTAGGCGTTATCATCATCTGCGGTTGCCGGAACGGCATGGCAATGCCCGTCTGCCAGATGTCGCCTTGATTGATATGACGGCACAGAAACTGCCGGCCAGTCGATTCCTCTCCAATTTGCTGGTCGATGAGTTGAAACAGACCCTGGCGCGCGGCGAACAGGCGATGTTATTTCTTAATCGGCGCGGCTATGCCCCACTGACCTTGTGCCGTGCCTGCGGTTATCGCTTTGCCTGCTCTCACTGTTCCAGTTGGATGGTGCGGCATGGCGCCCATCAATTGCAATGCCATCATTGTGGACACCGCCAGGCAATGCCGGATCATTGTCCGGAATGTGGTGAGGAAGATCAATTGGTGTCATGTGGCCCGGGTGTCGAGCGTATTGCCGAAGAAGTGACGCATGAAATACCGCAGGCACGGCTTTGTCTGATGACAAGCGACGAATTGACCAATCAACAGGCGGTGGAAGAGGTGTTACAACGCATTCATGCAAAGGACATTGATGTGATTATCGGCACGCAAATGATTGCCAAAGGGCACCATTTTCCGGAATTGACGCTGGTTGGCGTAGTCGATGCGGATCTTGGTCTGGAAGGCGGCGATTTACGTGCGGGGGAATCAACGTTCCAGCTTTTACATCAGGTTGCCGGTCGCGCTGGTCGCGCCGATAAGCCGGGATTGGTCTATATTCAAACCACGCAGCCAGATCATCCGGTACTGCAGGCGATGTGCAATTGGGATCGTGAGCGGTTTTATGACATGGAAAAAACAGCCAGACGAGCGGCGGGCATGCCGCCCTTTGCCCGGTTGGCGGCCATCATCCTTAGCGGGCATAAGGAGGCGGAGGTGATCCGAACGGCCCGGCTGTTGGCCAGCCATGCCTCTTTATTATCGCCATTACGGCTTTTGGGGCCGAGTCCGGCGCCTTTATATAGATTGCGAGGAAAATACCGCTATCGATTGCTGATAAGCGGCAGCCGAGGCGATCGTCTACAGCCAATCATACGCCGCTGGCTGGACGTGGTTTCTTTGCCGTCTTCGGTTGCGCTGCGTGTGGATGTTGACCCAATCCGCTTTTTGTGATGGCCATGACTCAATATGGGCGGCATTTCTTAGGCTCTGCATACAATATATAGTATTTAAAATCACTTGTGACGGAATGATGTTGAACCGCCTTGCCCTGCGC
>CAYSXY010000055.1:0-12296 GCA_964435165.1 uncultured Rickettsiales bacterium | reverse complement strand
CCTTAGCCGCTATTTCTCCACGCAATACTATGCGCTTTGCGTTGGTATAGTCCTCAGCTTTCGGGTTGAGGCGTAATGTATCCGAGTTGCCGTTAAGGCAGGAGGTGCGACATGGGTCAACGCCCTGTCCCCACTGGGGTTAATAGCCCCGCAGAACCCGGCACTGTACAAGGTGCCACCGACGATGTGGTGGAAATCACCACGGCTATGGCAGGTACGGACTTCACCGAGACCGAGGTCCAGCCGGAACCCGTGGAAGATACCGCCATCCCCAACATGGTGCTCGAACCCGCCTAGACGACTTCTGGCAGTTTGAGTACTAACCGAATACGGGACCATGCGCTTGCGTGTGGTCCCCTCGGTACTCCCCAGCGATTTTGCATAAAGCCTGCTTTATTCACAATCGCTGCGCAAAAAAGAATAACAATAATGTCCAGCCCCCGACCAGAAAATGATCACGTAACCCTCAACGGCTTGCGTCGTGCTTTTGAACACGCCTTGATAGAATCCGTCTGGGGCGAACAGACCGAAATTGCCGGTTGGGCGCACAACCCATTTGCTGAGCCGAACGATGCCACCCGCATAGCCAACCACTATGTCTCTCGCTTCACCCGCAGCCTGCGCGACATGGGCGTCATCCCCTACACCGGCGTTGAGGTCAACGCCCAGCCTTACGGCGAAGGCATCACCAACAGCATGTTTGTGAACGCCATCAAAACCGCCAAGAATGAAGCGCTGGATGACTATCTGTATCAACGCTTTTACCGCCGCCAGTTTGATCTGCCGCAGCAACCGACCATTAGCCCACAGGATGAGGTCCAACGCCATAAAGAACGCGTGCTGGACCGCGCCTGGCACACCGAAGCCTTCGCCCCTATGCGCGAAAAATTAGGTAATCTGCCCTTCACTTCCAGTGATCTGCCGGTGCAATGGCAGTTGATTGTGTACAATGTCGTGAACTTCACCACCAAACTCAGCGATGGCGTCTATGATCGGCGGCTTCACCGCAGCCTCATTAACCAGTTGGATGTGCTGACCCTCATCCCAACTCAGCTCACATCCACCGTCAACAGCCTCAATCAACACCTCTCGCTCCAGGATGAACAAACGGTCGATCCTCCTGGCCTGCTGGATAGCATCCGATCATCCGTCACATCCATGCGCGCTTATGTCGATGATTATGAAAAACGATCCGAGCGACTTGCCGAACTCATGCACATCATGGCGCATGAGCGCATTTGGGATGATCAGGAATATGTCGAAGTAAAGGTCCTTGTCCGGGAATTAGCCCCCTTTCTCCACCCATTCATCTCCCATCTTTTCTCAGAAAAATCATTCATATACGGCAACACGCTCAGTGCCGCCCTGCGCGAAATCGACGAACAATTGCCCAAACCCATCACCGTCGAGCTGCGCCAGCAACATAGCGGTCTGTTCGGCACCACGAATAACAACACCACAAATGCTGGAGAATTCAGAGGCATTGTCTATGAAGATGGCAATCTGGAAATCAGCATCCGCCCTCTACTTCCCCTTGCCACCATCCACGCCGTCAATAAAATGAAGGCAGGCCTCTTTCAGGCCACCTGGGATTACGGCCACGCCTATGGCACCGGGCATGAATGGCAGTTCAACGAAGGTACATTACCTCAGCCGGATTATGTCGCCCATATGAGCCGCCGCGTCACCGAAAAGCCGTTTAACTTAGTCTATGCCACGAAAGAGTCTGGCCCCTTGGGTGAGCATCTGAGCGTCTCCCTTCAATGGGTAGGAAACCGTAATATCTCCCCCACTGCCGCCAAACGCGATGTCAGCGCATTCGCCAGCAACAATCTCTTCACCAATCAGAAAATCAAATTTTTCTTCAATGACATACTCGTCACCTTTCTCTCGCATGATAGCCTGCTCTCCTGGGGCACCGACCATTTCATGCGTCATCGTGGTGTTGGCAGCCATCACATCGATAAAAACGAAGGAAAAAAAGAAACCGCACGGCTGGAAATTCGTACCTTCAACAATGCCGCCAGCAACATCTCCTACAGTTCCGTGGCCGTCATGGCCATTATCTACGCCGGGATGAAAGCAATTTATGCAGACCCGGAATTGCGAAAAATAATGGAAGACAACCCTTTCAGCCTGACAAAAGAGGCATTGGACGGCATCAAAGACACGCTGTTCGCACGCTATCTGGGTGACTTTCCCACCGAGGTCGCAAAGCGCACCGGCCTTGATGTCAAACGCATTCCGGCCGATTACAGCATCATCCCCCGTAGCACGGCAGAAGCCACCTGGCGCTTTGAACACTTTGGCCTCACCCTGCGCATGATGCAGGACTGGGCAGACGATCATGTCGCAGCTTACCGCATTGCCAGGCATCTCTACGAACTCGACAGGCCCGTAACCACCTCACTGACGCTCGGCAATATTGCCCAAAATGAGCCACTCATCGCTGCTCAGGTTGACCAGATGCTGCGCGAAGCGCGGGTTAAAGAAGGATATTTTGACGCCTCACCCGACGATGTCCGCGCCGAGCTACTCCAGGAAATCGACACATTCCGCCAGGGCGTCATTGCCGACATCACCCCACGCCTCGACCCGCCCCAGCAGGAGCGCTAGTGCGTCAAAGGAACATCGCCTTCAGCCCGACCGTAAATATTTCACCATACGATCATATTCAAACAGATAGAGCAAGATACGTAGTGCCTTGCCGCGTTCAGATTCCAATATCGGATCACGCTGCACAATCAGCCGCGCATCATCTCTGGCCGCTTGTATAATGTCCTTATGCTCCGCCAAATCAGCAAAACGAAAAACAGGCAACCCGCTTTGACGGGTGCCAAGCAACTCGCCTCCACCACGAATGCGCAAATCTTCTTCTGCGATGAAAAACCCATCCTCCGACTGGCGCATGGTTTTCAACCGCTCAATGCCGCTTTGTCCCACAGATTCACTATAAAGCAGCAAACAATGAGAGGCTGCCTCGCCACGCCCCACGCGCCCACGGAGCTGATGCAACTGCGCCAGGCCAAACCGCTCCGCATGTTCAATCACCATGATCGTCGCTTCCGGCACATTCACTCCCACTTCCACCACCGTCGTCGCAATCAAAATCCGATGCTCACCACGCTGAAATTTACCTAGCGTCTCTTCGCGTTCTGTCCCACTAATGCGCCCATGCACCAGCCCGACCGTTTCGGCTCCAAACCGCTCACGAAATTCTACCGCCCGCTGCTCAGCCGCCGCCAGTGCCATCCCTTTGTCTGATTCTTCCACTAACGGGCATATCCAGTAGGCACGCGCACCGCTCTCAATCACTTTTTCTAATCGTGCCACCACTTCATCATAGCGGCTCAGCGGAATGACCCTCGTATCCACTGGCTTGCGTCCTGGCGGTTTCTCACTTAGGCGCGAGACATCCATATCGCCAAACATCGCCATAGTCAGGCTGCGGGGAATGGGCGTTGCCGTCATCAACAACACATGCGGTGGCATATGTCCTTTTTCTGATAGTCGCAACCGCTGATTCACCCCAAAGCGATGCTGCTCATCAATCACCACCAACGCCAAATCATGAAAACTGACGGATTCCTGAAACAGCGCATGTGTTCCTACCACCAGTGATATGGCACCACTCTCCATCCCTTCCTGCACCTGCCTACGCTGCGCCCCTTTCACACTGCCGGTTAGCAACGCAACCTTGATGCCAAGCGCCTCACATTGTGCGCTGATCCACGCCACATGCTGACGAGCAACAATCTCGGTCGGCGCCATCAGTGCCGCTTGTTTACCCGCCTCTACCGCCGCCAGCATGGCAATCAATGCCACAACGGTTTTGCCACTCCCCACATCGCCCTGAAGCAATCGCAACATACGCTGGCCAGAATTTACATCACTGGCAATCTCCCCCAGCATCTGCTCTTGTCCACCAGTTAATGCAAAAGGCAAGCACTGGCGCAATGCGGTTTCCAACGCTCCGCCGAGAGCCAATCGAACCCCACCCTTGCGCTGCTGATGCTGTCGCATCACTGCCATGGCCAATTGGTTGGCCAGCACTTCATCATAGGCAAGACGATTTTTATCTGCCTGCGGCTCTGTCTCTTGGCGCTGCTCACCACCAGTAGGCATCACGTAATGTGCCGCGCGCAGCACCTCAGCAAACGACGCCCAGTGCTGTTGGGAAAGATAGGCGACATCCCCCCATTCCGGCAGATCAGGTAGCTTCTTCAGTGCCTGCTCCACCCAGCCGCGCATTTGCTTGTTACTAATCCCAGCGGTGAGGGGATAGATCGGTTCAGGCTTGTAAAGATCTGCTGCTTTTTCAGGCGGCAGAATATAGTCAGGATGCGCCATCTGCAGCACACCATGATAACGTTCCACCCGCCCACTCACCAGCCGTTGCTCACCCACAGGAAGGTTAGATTGTATGTAAGGCAGGTACGGACGAAAAAAGGTCAGTAACAAGGTGCCGGTCTCATTATGACAGGCCACCTGATAGGGCTGACGCGACCCGCGCTTGGCCGCCCGGTGTTCATCAATCGTCACCAGCACCGTGATGACACGCTGCGACGGTGCGTCATCCAGCGCAGGGCGGAAACTGCGGTCAACTAACCCGCTGGGCAGATGAAAGAGCATATCTTTGACCGTCTCAATCCCCATTTTCGCCAGTTTTGGCTTCACCGCCGGGCCAATGCCTTTCAGGCACCCCACATCAGCAAATAAAGGGAAAAGAATATCAGGGCGCATTTACTGTAATATCATACCCACGGGCTCACCATTTACAAACCCACCGGTTAACAGACGAGGACCATCTTCTGTGTAAAAACAAGTCGGTACCGCCGCATCATCAATGATGCCTACGTCCAGAGGGTCATGCTGCTGAATGTGCAAATGCAAGTGCGGTTCGGAAGTACGGCCTGAATTACCGCATCGCCCTACCACATCGCCTTTTCTCACCACATCACCGCGGTTAACAGTAATCGTGTTGGGTTGCATATGCGCCATTACCAAATATGCGCCATCATCAAGTCTTAATATGATGAAATTACCAAGAATATCATTGAGTGTCGCATAATCAATATCAGGAACCTGGCCCGGATTGTGTTCCGGCATCGCCCTCGCTATGCTTATAACCGTGCCACCTGCAGGCGCCATAATGGCCTCACCATAGCAGCCATAATCTTCACGCTGATCACTGCCAGTAAAAGCTGGATAAATGACCAAATCATAGGCAAATGCCTGAGCCGGTGCTTTAATATGATAGTTCTGTTCAAGGGTCTGGCCTCCCCACGCAACAAGTGCTGGAATGGCAAATGGAGAGTGAAGGATCACCGCATTGGCGCATATGTCTTGCGCACTCATATGACGGCAATGTGTAAGCGTTACCACGCTAAAGCCCAAAAATAATAATAACAACGGGCGCATACATCCCCTCACTTAACTGGCAATACGAAGCTCGCTGATTTCATGCCCATCCGCCTTAAGCAACCGCGCATTCAACTGCTCGTCCAACTGCTTCATCAGCGCTGCTGGTGCGTCGGATACGGACAATTCCGTCAGGGCATAAGCCGGTGCCGGAGCCACCATATATTCACCATCTGCCAGAATCGCCGCCGCTGCCAGTGACATACGCATCCGGTTAATCGGCACCGGTGCCTGTACCTTATCCGTATCCAACAATAGCAAACCCAGGCCACTTTTCGTCACCAATGCCACGCGATCCTGCCCACGCAGGCTGTTGATACAGGTCTGCCCTGCCGTGCGCATCAACCGCATGGCGGCATCATTGCCATGCTTATCCTGCACCTCCTGCAAATTCGTAATATTAACCGCCGCCAGGCACGCCTTGGCCTGTTTGTCACGGTTCATCAATGAAATCACCGTCGTCAAATCGGTCGTAAAGTTGGTGCGATCAGGCAAGTTCGTCCAGGCATCGGTACTGGAAACGGTATGAAATGCCATATGAGAGGCCAGCCGATGCTGGCTGCTGCGGGCCTCTCCTGCCGCGGAAGGACGTATAATCACATCATAAAGCTGCGCCGTTCCATCCACTCCGGAGCTGTGCATCTTAAGCATCACCGGCAATTCATCACCATCACTACGCACCAGTGTCAGGCGCGGTATTTTGGTGATAATCTCGCGCACATCCGGCCCACCATCACTGAAATCCACTTCCTCACGCAGCGTTTGGCGCACCTCACGAGGAAACAGATCATCGAGATCCTGGGTGAGCAAACGTTCAACGGAACAACCCATCAGACTCGCCATCCCGGTATTTGCCGCCAGAATACGAAACCGCTGCTCTTGATTGACCTGCGCCACGCGCATCATACCGGTATCAGTGCTTCCTTGTTGTGGTGCCAACGGCTGTTTTCCTTGTCTTAGAGGGTGAATAAGCCTACACAATGCGACCTTGTTATTGCTATCTATAATCTATCAGCTTCGGAATATAAAGCGCCATGCATCCACCTTCTCCACCTGCCGCAAACGATCATGACGACACAGACCTGCTGCGCCGCCGCCTTCGTTATCAAAGCTGGCATCGCGGCTGCAAGGAAACCGACATTATTCTCGGTTTTTTCTGTGATCAGCATCTCAATGACATGGACGACGCCGCCTTGCGACAGTTCGAGGCTATTTTGAATGAGGATGACGCCGATCTCTTCCAATGGCTGACGGCAAAAGTAGCGGCTCCGGAGCACCTCCAGCAAAACCCGGTCTTTCAACAATTGCTTCGCTTTGATGTCGGCAGCCATGTGCAACGCGGCAGAGACGGCGCATGACCTCTGCCGCGACCAGTGTGATGGAAGAGACAACAGAGGGCAGCGCCGCTGAAGATAGCATGCGTATAGCGCAGCCATCGCTCACCCCGGTCTCTTCATTGCCGGAAGGTGCTTATGCCCTCGCCTTCAGCGAGTTGCTGCATCAACGTCAATGCCCCATGCTCTATGTCGCCCGCGATGACACACGCATGGCCGCCATGCGTGATAGTCTGGGCTTTTTTGCGCCCAACACACTCATCATATCCCTGCCAGCCTGGGATTGCCTGCCTTATGATCGTGTCTCGCCGCACCCGATCATTATCAGCGAACGCATTGATGCCCTCACGCGCATTCCAACGCTCTCACATACCCAACCTGCAGCGATTCTCACAACGGTCAATGCGTTGCTACAACGCGTTCCACCACGCGAACATCTGACAGAAGAAGCCTATCGTATCCGTCCCGGTGATGAATTAGACCGCGAGAGCCTCGCGGCTTTCCTCACCCGCCATGGCTACACCCGCATCGGCAAGGTCATGGAACCGGGTGAATTCGCCATGCGCGGCAGTATTATCGATATATTCCCCGCCGGTGGCGAGGATGGTGTGCGCCTGGATTGCTTTGGCGATGAGGTGGAAAGCCTGCACCGCTTCGATCCGCTCAAGCAAACAAGTGAAGATGCGCTCAATGAACTCTCACTCCTACCCGCCAACGAAGTGATGCTTGATGACGATAGCATCGCCCGTTTTCGCAAAGGGTTTCGCGAGGCATTTGGCGCAGCACATGGTCATAGCCTGTATGAAGCCATCTCTGACGGACGAAAACAACAGGGGATGGAGCATTGGCTGCCGCTGTTTGTAGAGCGCATGGATACCCTGTTCGACTACCTGCCGCAAACACCACTCATTGTTGATCATCTGGCCACGGACGCGATGCGCAATCGGCTGGAACTCATTGCCGACTATTATGATGCGCGCCAGTCCTACACCGGTAAAAAAGTGGGAGAGGCTGAAGCCTACCACCCACTGCCGCCCACCGCGCTCTATCTGTCAGAACAGGAACTGATCGACCGAATAAACACGCATGGTGGCTATCAATTATCGTCTTTTGATGCACCGGCAGGAGCGACGAACCTGATCGTTGAAAAACAGGAAAATGATGAACATCCGGCACTCGACCTGCAACTGTCTCCTTCCTACAATTTTGCCAAAGAACGCAAAACCGGCACAGCATCCGGCAACCGCGATTCGCTTCTTGATGCTATTCTTACCTATCTGCGCAATCAGCAATCGCAAGGCAAGCGCGCACTCATTGCCTGCTATTCGAACGGATCGCGCGAACGCATACGTCACCTGCTGGAAGAACGTGATGCATTCTGCATCGCATTAGATGGCTGGGCTGAGCGCAGCAAAGTCAAAGGCAAATCCATCGGCTTAATGGTACTGCCGATTGAATCCGGCTTTAGTGGCGGCAATTTTACCCTGCTCACCGAGCAGGATATGTTTGGCGAGCGAATTATTCGCCAGACACGTAAAAAGAAAAACACCGCCGCCTTTTTTGATGAAGCCGCCAGCCTGACCGAAGGCGAGCTCATCGTCCATGACGAACATGGCATTGGTCGCTTTGACGGCCTGGAGACCGTCACGGCCGCCGGCGCCCCGCATGACTGCCTGCGCCTGAGCTACCGCGATGGAGACCGACTGTTCGTGCCTGTGGAAAATGCTGAGGTTATCAGTCGCTTCGGCTCGGACGAAGACGGCGTCCAGCTAGACAAGCTGGGCGGCGTCGCCTGGCAGGCACGCAAAGCCAAACTCAAAGAACGCATCAAAATGGCGGCCGATGCGTTACTGCAAATCGCCGCTGAACGCGCCTTGGCCAAAGGCCCGGATTTCACCCCGCCGGAAGGGCTCTATGATGAATTCTGTGCCCGGTTTCCCTTTGTTGAGACTGAAGACCAGCTTCAGGCCATTCATGATGTCATGGTCGACCTGTCCAGTGACAAACCGATGGATCGACTCATCTGTGGCGATGTTGGGTTTGGCAAAACCGAAGTCGCCCTGCGCGCCGCCTTCATCGCCGCCGCTCCCACCGCGACCGATTATGGTAAAGAAGCGCAGTCAGTAGCCTTGAGCCAGCCTCATGGGATGAGCAAAGCGAATACCGGAGGCCAAGAAGACAATTCCTGCGCCAGCCCTGAGCAAATAGATAAAGGCTTAGAGCACAGCCAGCAGGCCGTGCCAGCCCTTAGCTCCGTCCTCAGCGTTTCTAATGATAAAGAAGCGCAGTCAGCAGATTGCGCCAGCCCTGAGCTACGCCCCATGGGCGAGCCAGAAGGCGAGACCGGGGGCAAACGTCATCAGGTTGCCCTCGTCTGCCCCACCACTCTCCTCGCCCGTCAGCATTATCAAACTTTAGTTGAGCGCTTTGCAGGATTGCCATACCGCATTGCTCAACTCTCACGCCTTGTCAGCCCGACCAAAGCGAAAAAAGTCAAAGAAGCCATTGCCGAGGGCGAAGTGGATATTGTCGTCGGCACCCATGCATTGCTGGCAGAAAGCATCCAGTTCCACCGCTTAGGCCTGCTGATTGTCGATGAAGAACAGCATTTTGGCGTGAAGCAAAAAGAACGACTCAAGCAATTGCGTGCCAACGTCCATGTACTCACACTCTCCGCCACGCCTATTCCACGCACATTGCAATTGTCTCTCAGCGGCATTAAAGAACTCAGCCTCATCACCACCCCACCGGTAGACCGGTTGGCGATCCGCACCTTCGTCATGCCCTACGATCCGGTGGTGCTGCGCGAGGCCATCCTGCGTGAACATTTCCGCGGCGGGCAAATATTTTATGTCTGCCCACGCATCAAAGATCTGGCCGATGTCGCCGCCAAAATGAAGGAGCTGGTGCCGGAAATTACCTACCAGACCGCCCATGGTCAGATGAGCGCCACCCAGTTGGATGACATCATGAATGCCTTTTACGACGGCAAATTCCAGATGCTCATTGCCACCAACATTATTGAATCCGGCCTGGATGTGCCCAATGCCAACACTATGATTGTCCACAAGGCGCATCTCTTTGGCTTGTCACAGCTCTACCAGATTCGCGGGCGTGTGGGTCGCAGCAAAACCCGCGCCTATGCGTATCTCACCCTGCCGCACGGCGTTAATCTGACCAAAAACGCCCTCAAGCGGCTGGAAGTCATGCAACAGCTTGATGCTCTTGGTGCCGGCTTCACCATCGCCAGTCATGATATGGATATTCGCGGCTTCGGCAACGTGCTGGGTGAAGAGCAAAGCGGTCATATTAAAGAAGTTGGGGTCGAGCTTTACCAGCAAATGCTGGAAGAAGCCGTGGAAGCCGCCAAGGCCAATCAGGAAGGCTCTACCAGCAATGCGTCCGATGGCGATAGCTGGAGCCCAACCATCAATCTGGGCATGCCAGTCCTCATTCCGGAGACCTATGTCGATGATCTTTCACTGCGCTTAGGCCTCTATCGCCGCGCCGCCTCCCTGCCTACACAAGATGAGCTGGATGCCTTTGCCGCTGAAATGGTCGATCGCTTCGGCCCCATGCCGGACGAAATGCAAAACCTGCTCGATGTGGTGGCCCTCAAGCAAACCTGCCGCAGCCTCGGCATCGAAAAAATTGATGCCGGCCCCAAAGGTGCCGTCATCAGCTTCCGCCATAATGACGTGCTAAAGCCGGAATTATTGATCGATTACCTGCGCAAACACCCGGACGATGTCAAACTGCGCCCGGACCAAAAACTCGTCCTCATGCGTGAATGGAAAACCGCCGCCAACCGCCTCAAAGGCATCCGCAAAGGCTTAGAGCAACTGCAACAGCTAACGAAGCAGTAACGATGCAGCCATTGATCATTAATAGTTGAAATAAAACAACATTTGTGCTACAATCCGCGCGTTTGTTAGCTTTTGTGATAAGGGCTTAGGAGGAAATCCCCTCTCATTGTCATGCGCATGATCATGACAAGATTGTATCGAGACACGTATGTCTCGTTGCCCATCACACGCTGCAAATATCTCTGTTCAGTGAGTGTTAGGAAAACCTAATGAAATTTTTACGCCAGCTCGCGCGCTTCATGCGCTGGTTGGTGATCACGCTCGTGGCGAGTGTGATCTTAACGTTTGTAGTCGGCTTCGCCTACTACATCATAATCGGCTCCAGCCCCGTGCTGGAGAACGTGGAACCTGCAACACAGGTTCAAATAACGGATACACCAATCCGCGTTTCATTGACGGACAAGACTCCAGCGACGCAGACTCCACCAACGGAACCACCTGCGCAAACGGAAGTCTCAATCTGGCAGCCGCTGCCGGGCACCAGCTGGCACTGGCAACTGCAAGGCTCCGTAAATCCCCCAGCGGGGATTGACGTGCTAGGTGTAGATCTCTTTGACAATTCAGCGTCACGCATCGCCGGGTGGCAAGATGACGGCTACCATGTCATCTGCTACTTCAGCACCGCCTTTGAAGGCTGGCGACCAGACGCGGGCGACTTCCCAGAACAACATCTTGGCAACCAGCTAGATGATTGGGAAGATGAGAAATGGGTGGATTTCCGCACCGAGGAAATACGTACCATCCTCGTTAACCGCCTCGACCTTGCTGCCGAGAAGGGATGTGATGGCATTGATCCAGACAATGTGGATGTCTATCTTTATTATGAGCTATACGGCATTGATGAAGTCGGTATCAGCCCCGCCATCACACGCCAAGATACGGTTGAGTTCCTGACATGGCTGGCAGATGAAGCCCATGACCGTGGTCTGTCCATCGGGTTGAAGAACGCCGTGGAACTGGTTCCACAACTGGAACCGCATTTCGACTTCGCCGTGAACGAATCATGCATGCTTTATAATGAGTGTGCCGATTTGTTACCGTTCATCGAATCGGGTAAGGCAGTATTCCACATGGAGTATGAAACTGCTCCACAGGACTTCTGCGACTACACAACCAGCCTTGGTTTTACCTCGGCTCATGCCCCCTACGCCCTTGACGGGCGCGGCATGACCTATTGCTGGGACTTGGAATTGGGGCAAGCAACAAGCGAGCCAACCACCGTAACAACACCAGAAAGCATCCTCGGCACCGCCAACTCGGTAGAGGAATTGTTTTCTGTCATCGGTGTACCAAATCCGGCATTCACGTTGTCAGTTACTATGCAGTCTTGGGAAACCTATCCCTCAGGCGCACGCATAGAAACGACACTGACGTTAGTTGATGTCTGGATCAATAAAGACGGAGCCACTCCTCTTCATTTCGATCAAGCAAACGGCAACTACCGTCAGCTAGATCGTCGATTCCTCGAAGCTTTCGGCATTTGGCCTGCTCCGGGGCTAGAATTGGTGAGTCCACCTTCGGATCCGCTCGCCGGCATCATTCTGGTGCCTGCCATGGGCGAGACAACCGGTGGTGGCTATGTCAATGGCATCGTCATCGTCACCGTAACGCAGTAACACAAAAGCCCCGAACATCATGCAATTGTTCGGGGCTTTTTTTTAAGAAATGTTAGGCT
>CAYSXY010000054.1:0-12362 GCA_964435165.1 uncultured Rickettsiales bacterium | reverse complement strand
AAATTAAAATAATTTAATGCGGTGGGCGCCGTTTACCGTCCACGATTTCAGACGACTGAAGGAAGCCATTATGTCTGCGACTGTTGAGCCTATTATCAAACAAAATCCAAAAGATGCCTGTGGTGTGTTGGTGACCGCATCGCGGGAGATTGATCCGGCGACCGGTAAGCCTGTACGCAATCATGACAATATGCAGGAAGGGCGTGCATCGCTCGCGGCGATGAAAGACCGTTCCGCGATGGCACCGGATGGGACCGTAGATGGCGCTGGTGCAATGACGGAAATTCCGTGGGAGTTGTATGGTGACCTGTTGAGTGATGCCGGTAAGCAGAAAGCGGATGGAACTGCCTATGGCGAGGGCGACTATGGTGTGGGCGCTATTTTTCTGCCGGCTGATGATCGTGCGCAGGAAGTAGTGAAAGCCGAAATCAATGCCATGTTAGCTGAATTGGGGCTCAACGCGTTTCACTGGCGCGAAGTGCCAACCAACCTGGATGTGCTGACCGGAAAAGCGCGTGAATTGCATGAAGCCCAGGCATTGTATCAGGTCTATTTCGACCGCCCGGAAGGAATGAGTGCAGATGATTTCAGCACGCTGTGTTACACAGCGATGCGCCGTATCGAGGACAAAATTGAAGCGGCAAAAGAACAGACATCAGGCGATTTGGCGGAAAAAGCCTTTGCCGATGTGCATGTGGCGTCGCTGGATAATCAGCGGGTGATTTATAAAGGGCTGGTGGCGACAGATCAGCTGCATGAGTTGTATCCGGAGATGGATGATGCACGTTATCACACGCGGTTTTATTTAGGCCATGCGCGTTATTCCACCAATACGCGGCCTTCGATTGACCGGGTGCAGCCTTTTTACAATACCGGCCATAATGGAGAATTTAACTCGGTAGCTGCCAACCGCGAGCATATGCATAGCCGAACAGCACAAGGCACGGATGCGATTTCACGTCTTGGAGTGTCGATGCGTCCTGATCATTCCGACACTCAGCAATTTGACCGGGCATTGCTGCATTATCTGCAACAGAATGTTCCACTTTACGAAGCAGTGCTGCGGATGATTCCGCCGAGCCCGTCTGATTATCCTGATTTAGGGGATGAGGCGAAAAATCGTGAATTAGCTGCGATGTTCCGATGGTTCCGCTTAGATCAGGAGCCGTGGAAAGGGCCGGTGAACTTGATGACG
Organism: uncultured Rickettsiales bacterium; assembly: GCA_964435165.1. Classification (GTDB taxonomy): domain Bacteria; phylum Pseudomonadota; class Alphaproteobacteria; order Rickettsiales; family RI-342; genus CAYSXY01. The sequence goes on along the minus strand of CAYSXY010000054.1, from coordinate 11,167 downwards.
ACCGATGGGCGTTATCTCATTATCCATAAAGATGAGAGTAGCTTGCGCCCGTCGCGCTACTCATTGACAGATAAGCAGTTCAGGGCTTGTTCGGAAGAATTGCTGAATCAGGGCGAAGACGAGATTCTAGAGATTTTTGACGGGCTCGATGAGGCGGAAATTATTCTGTTTGACATGGAGACTGGTGAGTTTCTTGAGAATAACCAGGTCATGGACAGGCTGCTGGGTGAATTGACGGAACAATTGCGGGCAGAATTTGGCGAGGAGTATGGGTTTGTCCAGCTTCTGCAGGATCGGTTGGCCGCGCTGGAGTCTGAATCACCTTATCTCGAGACTGGCTATCACACGGACGAAGAAGTGTTGCCACTGCAGGCAGGCGCCGGTTGGCATGGTGAAGTAAAGTCTGAGTTGCTGGCATCCAATGCTGTGAATGGTAAGGAAAAAACTTCGTCGATGGGAGACGAAGCGCCCTTTCCGGTTATTTCCGAACATTTTTGGGCATTGAATAACTATCTGCAACACGCTTTTGTGCAGGTCTCAGCCCCGACGCTTGATTATGTGCGCGAAGATGTGAATTTTGACATCAGTGTCGCACTTGGAGCACGCCCGGCTGCAAAGCCGGAGGCGAAGCAACTGCCACTATCATCACCTATTCTCTCACCGGGACTGGCCGAGGTGATTCGTCGGCGTGGCGTGCCGCCGACAGAACGGTTGAGCATGACGTTCGATGCGCGTGATGAGCATGGGCGTTATGATCAGCAATCGGCGGAACAGGCAATGGAGGCCGCTGTCGATGCGCTATGTGATGCGGCGGTGCAGGCCGTCAGGGACGGGGTTGAAATACTTATTTTGTCGGATGCCGACCTACAGCTTGGCTATGGGATGATCCCGGCAGCAGTGGCCGTGTCTGCTGTCTCCAAGCGGTTGGTAGACGAAGGCATCTCGCGTCAGACATCTATTGTGGCGGAAAGTTATCAGATCACAAATCCGCATGATGCGGCCGTGTTGATAAGCCTTGGTGCCAGCGCCGTGGAAGCACCAGGCTTATATGGTGAAATGCTGCAGATGGCGGCATTATACAAAGAGTATCGTGCAGGAAACCGTTCTGCGCGGGAATTGGATGATATTTATGGTAAAAACCATGGCGATAAGGATGCCAGTTTTACCGAAATGATGGATAAGGCGCTGTTTGCACAGATTCTGGCGGTTGCATTGCCAGCGTCCGGCAGTGACGAAGCGGTTGATCCTCCGGTCGTAGACCAGTGGTTTAATGCGATGAACAGCCGCCGCGGTGATGAAAAGCAGGCGTTTGCGGCACAATTTGATGACTGGGTTGCAGTGCAATTTGGCGATGGGGTGAGCGCGGTTGATGGGTTCAACCGGGCGATGAATGAATTACTGGTTCTGTCTCATCTGGCAGGCCAGGCACTCGGCCGACAGGAGCCGATGCCGTTGCAGGAAGCGGCGGTACTCTATCGCCATGTACTGGAGGGCAACGAAGCCGCTTTGCAAGCTGTGCTGGGTGATGAGGTGACGATTGCAAGTATGACAGAGGCGTTGCGGCAGACAGAACTCGATGTGTTGCCGGATTTCGGCAGCCTGGAACGTTTCTTCCTCGAAAATGCGCAGCATACGTTGGAATCTGGCCTAAAGGGATCATCTCCAAGGTTGGTGTGCCGGATATCACTTCCTACATTGGCGGGCATATGCTCAATGTGGTGGGGCTTGATCTCGAGGACGCCCGCTTTGCACGTTATATGCCGGACATGCGAGGACCGATGGATATTCGCGGTCATGGCTGGACGGAGATTGTCGAAAATCAACTGGAGTTTGCCGAGCGTGCAGAGGTGGTCTATCGCCTGCTGGATGTGAAAGACGCAGGCATTGATCTGAGAGCGAACAATTGGCAGGACGCTGCGGCAGCGATTGCCGAGGCGGCCGGTGAAGATGCTGCCGCGTATATTGCAGAACTGGAGCAGCTGCGCGCGGATGCGGTGCGGCTCAATGTGCTGGATGGTGAGATTCCCAATATGGGGAAACACCGTAATCGTAATGCACGCAAGGAAGGCGATGTCGCCGAAGAACATATTTATTCCGGCGATACGGTGAATCTCTTCCAAAGTTGGCTGGGCAATGAAGAGGTGGCGATTCTGATCGATGCGTATTTGCAACTGACGCTGCCGCGTGGAGCGACCGAAGACTGGCTGGCAGAAATTCGCGCGGATAATGGTGCGATTGAGCGTATTGCTGCGGAAGTGGCTGTACGCCTGAACAGGGAAGTGGATGCAACCAGCCTGCCGGGGCGGGTGCGCCGCAATGTGACGAATCTGGATATGCTTACTGGATTGGTGACGGATCGATTGACCGAGATTGTCGAACAGGGTGGCCATGGGCTTAATGTGCTGCGCGATGATCTGGATGTGGTGACGCGCGAGACGCTGGAGATGCCAGGTGAGGCATTGCCGGAAGACCGGCTGCAGGCACGTATCGACGCGGCGATCGGTGATGCGATTCTGATGCTCGAGCAGGAGCGTGGTGATGGGTTTGATCCGCTCGACTCGAAGGCTGACCGTGAAGAAGTGGTGGCGAATGCTCTGGCGGCGCTACGCGACAGCGAGGAGCCATTTGCGGTGGAGGTTAACCACGCCATGCTGCTGAACCGGGTGACGCAGCGCCTGGAGGTGATGCTGGACGAGACACAGCAATTTATTGAGGATTTCTCACGGCGCATTAATCAGCTTGGTGATTACACCGAATCACAGATCAACAATCATCGCGCGGATGAAAACTATTTGACGTTGTCGCGCGAGATTGAACGTCAGAATGAGAAGCCACGTTCTTTTGGTGATTTGTTCTACTTCAGTAAGCGCTATCTGATGGTGAGTCTCACTGAACAGGAAGCAGAGCGCGGACTGAAGCCGACAGAGCGAGATGCACTCAGCGCCCTTGGATTTGCGGATGGTGTGCAAAAGATGATTCTGCCGGACAGGGCTGCCGTGCGTGATCATGTGCGTGTGTTGGTGAAGGCAGGGCTGGCCGAGGCAACAGCCTTTGCTGAATATCCGACCTCGAAAGGTAAAATTGACCTGGGTGAGGTGGAAAGCGTGGCTGCTATCCTCAAGCGCCAGGGTACGGCGGATATTTCACTCGGTGCCTACACGCCGGATGCGCATGGCGCTAATGCCTATGCGATGAATCAGTTTGAGGGGCAAGGGGCCGGGTCCGGTGAGGGAAGCCGGGAGCTGCGTTATGACCATACGCGCAGGGCGAATCCAAATGCGCAGGTGGCGTCCGGACGTTTTGGGGTGACACCTCAATGGCTGGTGAGTTTGCCGCCGAACAGCACAATTCGTATCAAAATCGCACAAGGTGCCAAGCCAGGCATGGGTGGCCAATTGCCGGGTTTTAAGGTCGATGAAATGGTGGCCGCGCGGCGTGGCGGCATGCCGGGGGTAGAGTTGATCAGCCCATCAAACAACCATGATCTCTATTCCATTGAAGATATTCAACAACTCATCCATGAACTGAAAGGCTACGGCCATGATGTGGATGTGAAGCTGGCAGGGATGGATAATGTCGGTACGATTGCCTGCGGTGTGGCCAAGGCGGGTGCTGATGTCATTACACTTGCAGGCAATAGTGGTGGGACGGGAGCTTCGCCGGACGGGGCGCTGCGTCACTCCGGTACACCCATAGAGCAAACCATCCGTGAAGCCCATATTGCGCTGGCCGAAGAGGGGCTGCGTGCGGCGGTGAAATTGCGGGCCAGTACGTCCAGCCTCAATGCACAGCAGGTGATGAAGCTTCATGCTTATGGTGCTGATTATGTCGAGGATGGGACATTGACGGCATTGCTGATGCATTGTGTGATGAAGCGGGATTGTCACTCGGAATGCCCGGTGGGGATTACGACCAAGCATAATGCGTTTCGTGGAGACCCAGCACTGATCGAGCGTTTTTATGTCAACCGCGCGGCAGAGATGCGTGAGATTATGGCGGAGCTAGGCATCAGTAGTGTGGGTGAGTTGGTAGGTAATATGGATTTGCTCCAGCAGTTGACGCATGAAGAGATGAAAGAGCAAGGATTGCGACCGGGAACGCTTGATTTCAGCCGATGGTTTGCCGTGCCGGAAGTACAGACCTTGACGAAAGAGCAGATTGATATGCTCCAGCATCGCCCGCGCGGTGAGCATAAAGTGCTTAATCACATGATTGGCGATGGTGAGACGACGCTACGTCAGGCGGTGGATCAGTTGGTGGATGGTACACGCCGCCGCATCGACACAGATATGATTGATATCGATAATAGCGTAGCAGCGATGGGTGTGGAGCTCGGCGCTGAAGCGGCTCGTTTTCTCAAACCACGTCTTCGAACCCTTCAGGCAGGTGAGAAGCGCCAGAGTTTTGGTGAATTTTTGCACGGCCTATATGACAATATGCCGTGGATGAGAGAGGCGCAGGGCCCATGGCTACAGCAAGTACATTCGTATCTTCAGGATAACTGGGAGCGCTTGCAAGGCTTTCAGCATGATCCGGCAGCATTACTCGATGCGCTGGGCATTGGAGAGGGTGAAGAGCGAGAGTATCTCGAGACGCTTTATCATGAAGCGATTGATCGTCACGCGGGTAAAATTTTCGTCGATGAGGACGTGGTGACCGTGAATCTGCGCGGGCCATCCGGTCAGGGATTTGGTGTGGGTTTGGCCCATGGCGTTCATTTGCATTTGGAAGGAACGGCGCAGGATGGTGTCGGTAAATGGATGAGTGGCTGTGTTCTTTCGATTGTGCCGCCGAAAAAGGCGCAGCATTTAGATTACCCCGATGTTCTAGGCACTTGTGCATTTTATGGAGCGACGGGCGGCAGGGCCTATATTGCCGGTGAGGCAAATGCGCGCTTTGCGATTCGTAACTCCGGGTTGACGGCGGTGGTTGATGGTGTGGGAGCCCATGCCGGAGAATATATGACCAAGGGAACGATTCTCAACCTCGGTAAGCTTGGCATGAATGCGATGGCGGGAGCTTCGGCCGGGGTATTTCTGCAATATGATCCTGAAGGTAGATATGCCGGAAAATTCCGTGATAATGTAAAAGTGATGACGCTCGATGAGCGTGGAGAACAGGAAGCGGTGATTCAAGCGTTGCTGACCGACTATGTGGAGGTGCTGGCACAGCGATTGGTCAAAGACCCGGCATTGAGTAAGGAAGATGCCGTTGAGGCATTGGCATCATTGCGTAAGGCTAATGATATTCTGGTAAACTGGGAGCAGGAGCGCAGCAATTTCGTGGTGGCGATGCCGACGAAAATGCTGGAGCAGCTGCGCAGTGAAGCGCAGATCCACAAGCTTGAGAATACCTATGCCATTGCCCGCCGCGATGCATCGGTTGGTATGCAGGCGGTGATTGAGCAGGCGCATCGGGATGTTGAGATGGTGCAGGCTGCCTGATCTCGTGACTTGGCATTACATGTCGGGTGCTTTATAGAAAGCGCATGGTTGAGACTTTACCCCAATTGACGGCTGATGAGCTGGTGGAGCGTTTTACTTTTCTCGATGATTGGGAAGAGCGCTATCGCTATATTATTGAATTGGGTAAGGCATTGCCAACAATGCCGGATGCGCTCAAAACAGAAGAGAGCAAAGTGCAGGGTTGTGTTTCCCAAGTCTGGCTGGTGGGCACACCGCATTCAGCCGATGACGGGCAGGCCAGGTTGCATTTTGAGGGCGATAGCGATGCGCATATCGTTAAAGGGTTGGTCGCGCTGCTCTTTACGTTATTTCAGGATCGTCCGGCTTCACTGCTGTTGGAGACAGATGTGGAGCATTTGTTTGGCCAGATTGGGCTGCAAGAGCATTTGAGCCCGAGCCGTAGTAATGGATTTTTTTCTATGGTCCAGCGGATGAAACAGATGGCACACGAGGCTGCCTGAAAAACACTTACATTGCGTGCTCTGACCGCTCAGCTGCGTTGGTGATAGAAAGCCGGTGCAAGACATGATCTGGATTGACCATGAGATCAGATGTCATAGAGTGATCCGCATATCCATGGCGTTGATCTTTGATAAACTGCAAAAAATCATGACTCTGGCCGCTTTTGGCGATGGTGAGGCAGTTGAGCGTGTAATCATGTAGCGCGTGGTAATAAGGTGTCTGTTCGAGATAGGGCCGGGAGATGTTGCGCACTTCCTCCTGCAATGTGCGTAAAGCCTCTTTATCGGCCCCCAGCGCAGCCGCGAGCCCAAAAATGAGGGCCGTGCGGTTTTGGAACTGGGCAAAGGCATCGAGCATTGGGTCAATCTCCTGGCCGATCGGGGGGAAGGCCATTAGGGTGGCCTTGTGATGATGGGTCGCTCCTGCCGGGACGAAACTGATTTCGCCGGCCTGCATACTGACGGGGATGTTGGTGCCCGCTATGGACTGGCCGGTGATGCTGATGGGCAACGGAAATGCTGGTGCGCCCGTTAATGGCAGACGTATGTTGAGTTGATGGTTATTGATAATCAGCTGATCGCCTTCGACTCGCATTCCAAGCGCTTCCATTACGGATTGCTGCCTGGCGGTAATGGCTTGTTGCGCTTCGCTATCATAGATGAAGGCCTGCCTGGGGTCAAAACTGGCCTGACGCATCAGATTGCCGATGGTCATGATCTCATCGCCGGTGCGGGTGGTAATCATTCGTTGATGTTGCATATTCCTGCCAACGTTTTTTTGTTATCCTGCTGTTTTATAGTCAGTTCAGGTGCTTTCTGCAAGGGCGCCTTTTTGAAACCCTTCATAGGCGCGTACGCGATAGCGGTGACCGGGATAGGCGAGAGCCAGCTGTTGTGCGATGTGGTCCGCCAGCCATTCAACCGTGGAATCTGTGGTGATGATGTAGCAGCGATCTGCCGGGAGGCTTAGCGCAAAATCGCCCTGTTGGGCGCGGTAGTGGAAGGTGAGATATTCCTGGCCATTTTCTGTGGTGCGTTCGGCAATGTCGTCTTCCGTACCGATATAGATATCACGCCAGCGCTGTGACCATTCAGTTTCCAGTGCCGGGCTGCGAAGCTCATCCTGCCAAATTTCGATGCGTGAACGGTGACCATGGGCGATGCGCTGGCAGTTGCCTTCATGCTTTTTGAGGCCATGACTGTAATGATAATAGGGGGTGTTTATATCTTCATGGCGTAAGGTGAGGCGAATATCAGTGACGTTGTCGCTCACCACCTCGCGTACAATATCCAAAGCTTTTTGTGTGACGCTTTCGGTCGTGATGGCATGGCTCTCAATACGGCAGAGAGCTTCTTCCGGCGACTGGTGATGTATATGTGTGCCATCGTCACAGGTGAAGGTCAGAGCCGGGTGAGGGCTATGGGTATTCCAGCCCATGGCTGTGGATTGCATGGGAATGAGCAGCCGATGGTCGATGCTGGCATCCAATGCCTGTTTGATGTGTTTTTTTACCAGGCCGAAATCCATCATCATGCCCTGGTCGTCCAGTTGGCCGCCTAGTTCAATATCCACCAGCCAGCTCTCGCCCACCAACCCGCGCGCGGGGTGTAGATACGAGCAGTCTAAGACGGTGAGGGCATCGACAAATAAACGCATAGTATATTATTCGGCAGTTTACGCGCCAATAAGGCGCGGCTCGCACTCACGAGCTATATAGCCACCATTCAATCATGTCTCAAAATTCACGAGAGCCGTTATAAAGGAAAGGTTAGCCATGGCGTGACCTTTGCTCACAGACACGCCATGCCTGACATGGACATACGCTAAAGGGTGACAAATGTCACCCTTTAGCTTGTTTTTTATTATGTAAATAATGCGTGTGATCAGGCGGCGCCGCGTTCGCGCTCTTCTTCTGGCTGAGCTGTGCCAGCGGTGCGGATCGCTTCCTGCACCTCTTCCAGTGTAATACCATTACTATCGGCAGAGAGTGCATCACGGATGTCCATGATTGTCGCGCGTTGCGTGCCATTCAATTCTCCAGGCTGGAGGGCGCTGCCTTCCTGGCCATAATTGAGCACATCTTCGGCGGTGACCGTGAGATCGTTATCGTCGATGCCATTATTATCAAGATCGAATGACACGGTGTTATCGTCATTAAACACAACCCCATCCATTTGTGCGCCAATTGCGGCGAGTTGCGATTGCAGATCGGTTGTTTCATCTTCGACTGTAGCGGTTTCGGCCGTGGCGGTTACGACATCTGCTTCTAATCCTTCCTGTTGCGCTTCTAGTACAGCAGCGGCAAGTTCGCGGCGACTTTCTTCAGCAGCAGTGACTGCATCAATCGTGGCCTGATCCGTAATAAATTCATGATGAATGTTGTAATTGAGATAGCCAAGTGCAGCGCCCTCAACGGTGTTGAAAATTTGACGCATTTCGTCTTCGCTCAGGCGATTAGAGATGGGATAATGTGTGTATTCGTTATCGTTATCATCAATGCGCGTTACGCCTGCACCTGCGTTGAGCCAGTCTGCAAAGCCTTGCAGGGTAATGTCAGTTTCTAATTTGCCTTCTTCGTCAAATTGCAGGTCCTGAGAATCCGCCCAGATGCGAAAAGTAGGATAACCCTGATAAAGATGGGCGAATAATTCTGGGTCTAAGGTTTCGTTGTAACTGGTTTGGGCGGTCATTAGGTGCTCCTTTAGTCTTGCCGTCAGGTGGTTATTGTTGCTTCCTTATGGGGCCTTATCCGGCCCAATGTGGCGTTGCTTCTGACCCTGTGCATAGCGGAGGAATGTTACAGTATGATGAAACAGGGCTTGTTTGGGCTGATTTTTAGCGATTTTTTTACTTTTTTAGACGTTGGATGGCGTTGATGAGCGGTGCGAGAGGTAAGCCGAGGATGGTGTTACGCTCACCTTCTACCTGCTCGAACAACTTGTGGCCGTTGGATTCGTAGTAATATCCACCGGCAGCGCTGTAAGGTTCATCTTGTTCTACATATGTTTTGATTTCTTCTTGGGTAAGCGTGCGCATGGCTAAGCTGGCTGTGTCCGTATGTTCCCACATGCACTGGGAACCACGATAGATACAGCAGCCGACATGCTGGTGGTGTGTTTTACCCTGTAGGCGGTTGAGATGATTGATGGCATTTGCTTTGTTGCCGGGTTTGGAGAGCGCCGTTCCTTCCAGTTCGCATATCTGGTCGGCACCGATGACAAGGCTTTGTGGATGATCGGCGGCAACTGAGGCTGCTTTGGCTTTCGCAAGCACCAATGCTTGTTGTGGGAAGGGTAGTGTGCGGTTGAGCGTGTTTTTCTGTGCTTCTTCATTGATAGGTGCTTTGATGACGGTGATGTCGAGACCGGCATCTGTCAGCAATTGTTGGCGAATGGCTGAACCGGAGGCGAGGATGATGGTTTGAATTGTCATGATTGAGTGCCTGGCTCGCTGCATGGTGACACGCCTCGTCTACTGACTCGGCTACTGATGGGCTTCGTCGTGTGGAGGAATGGATCCCGGATATGCTCATCTGCTGACTCGCATTCCGGGAAGACAAGAAAATGCAGGGTGAGGCCTGAGGCGAGGATGATGGCAGGCATTGTAAGTTATGCTTATTTACTTGAGCCAGTAATTAAAGTTATGCTGGTATCTAGTAGCATTTATTTATTACGGCTACTTCTATTGCAATTACTGTTTATTTCATGCTGTTATGTCGTTAAATTTATGCGATGAAATTCACTGAAAAAATACGATTTTCTAATGGTACAGCGATAGTTTTTCTCCAGGGGAAAAATCAGCACGGGTATATCATATTTGCTTACCTTCGTATGGCTCAGGAAAACTATAAGGCATTTAAAGAGTCATTGGAAAATGAAGCAATAACCGATTTCAAAAATTATGGCGAAGTGCTGTTACAAGGGGTGACAAAGCCAAGCGCAGTACAAATACATTATATGGAAGAGAAATATCGTTTCTCTCATAGCGATATTACGTTTCTTGCTGATGAATAGAAGATTTATTTTTCTAATTCTTGCCCGGAATCAGGAGAAAGTGTCGGCTCTGAAACGGAGTCACTATCAACACGTAATGACGATAGTTCGGCTCTATCGGTTTCTAGGTTGTCGATTAAATACGCTGCGCTATCCAACACTGCCTCATCTCCATTTACGTCAGTATTGCCCATGTAGTTTCTGGTGAAGCTAATCATGGCGTTGCGCAACGCAGGGTAATTTGGTTGTCCCTCCTGGTCGCTGCTCATAATACGTTTTAAGAACAACGACTTTATCTGATTTGGATCGTCGGTTTCTCGTAAAATATTTACATATAGATTGGATGCTTCATCAAGGGCTTCACGAGGCTGAAAATTTGGAGGAACTGTGTGCAGCCATTCGAAATTGCTGGCCCAGTGAATCATGCATGGCCATGTGCTTGGGTTATCAAGGCTTATATCAGGCAGTCTCGCATCGTGTTTGCTTTGTTGATTTAGTATTTCCGCATCATTTATACGCCATTGCTCAGGATGATCTAATGTTGAGATGCCATCACCGTGTGGTGTTTGCAGGTCAGGATATAGTGCAATCAATAGATTGCGAATGGTTGTAGGGCCACATGCCTGATTGACTGTTCCCGGAATCAAGAATCTGTCTGTTTCTGTTCCCCCAAAACCTTGAAAAGCGAATAATTTATAAGGAGGCGAATCTGTGATAGTTGCATCGGGAAAAACGCTCTCTACAGCATTGCGATACCAATTTATAATTTCGTGTGAACCAGATGTGTCCAGAATTTCAAATGTGCCGCCATTAATATTGTCTGGATCAGGTGTGTAGATCATACCAAAGAACCCGCGCCCATATTGAGAGATGGCGGGAATAACAATTTTTTCTAAGTTACTGTAAGGCGGTTCGCCTCCTTCAATGCCAGTTTTAAATGTTGACAGTGTTTCTTCAAGTTGTTGATCTAGAGGGAGTATGTAATGTGGTAACATGGTGACGACTTGTGCAATAGCAGGGCTTGGAATGTCATCTGTCTTGACAGTCCCATTCCAGGCAAACATCGCGGTATTTCCGGTTCCTCCGGCAATTTCTACATCTGGGTAATCAGCTTCACCGCTCAGCAGACCGAATAGAATTGATTCGACCTGATTGTTGCTATACGCCGCCCCTCTCTCAATTTTACCACTGTCACTTAAGGGGTTGAATGTCTGGTCCGGTCTAACCATTTTATTGTTATTTAATTAT
>CAYSXY010000053.1:0-14145 GCA_964435165.1 uncultured Rickettsiales bacterium | reverse complement strand
CTAACATTGACGATAATGCGAACCGCAAAAAATGCAGTAATTGCTTTCAAAGAAAACGTTATAGCTGCTCGTATTTAATATGAAATATTTTTGTTATTTAGAATCATTCTAAAATATATTGATTTGTGCAATGCAATCAGGTATGCTCTATTACATGAATAAAACAAATCAATAGGAGCGGGTATCATGTCTGTTGTTGCAATGATGAAGCCGGAAAGCAAAACCCCAAACACCGGTTTGGAAGATAATGCACGAAAAAGTATCGCCGAAGCGCTGACGCATATTCTTGCTGATAGCTACACACTTTATATTAAAACGCATTTCTATCATTGGAATGTGACCGGCATGCAGTTTCAGGCATTGCATGCATTGTTTGAAGAGCAATATACAGAATTAGCCACCGCTGTTGATGAGCTGGCGGAGCGCATTCGGTCATTGGGATATTATGCGCCTGGTAGCCTCTGGGCATTTTCTGAGTTGAAATCGATTGATGAAGACAAGCAGGTGCCTGAAACTGCGCAGGAGATGGTAACGAATTTGCTTGATGCGCATGAAATATTGATTCGTTCGCTGCGCGAAGCTGTCTCTCAGGCTGCCGATGCCGGTGATGAAGTCACCGCCGGTTTGTTGACTGATCGGTTGACGACACATGAAAAGACGGCGTGGATGCTGCGTAGCTTGAGCGAATAATCAAATGGAGTCACCTATGCTATCCATGCCCTGGCCGCTAGAGCAATGCCGTTCGGTCCTCTATGTTCCGTCAAGCAAGGAGCGTGCGCTTGCTAAAGCGGCTGGCCTGGATGCCGATGCGCTTATTTTTGATTTGGAAGATGCCGTTTTACCCGCGGCAAAGGCGGATGCGCGTCAGGCATTAGCGCATTTTTTGCGTGATGCCGTATTTGCCCATCAACGCATTGTGGTGCGCATTAATTCGATTTCCAGCGAGGCTGCCAGGGAAGACCTGGCGATGTTGGCAAGTTTAAAGCATGTGCCGCATGCCGTGCTTATTCCCAAAGTGGTAAGTCTTGCCGATGTTGATCGTGCGGCGGATATGCTGGGGGATGCCATTCGGTATCTGCCGTTATGGTTGATGATTGAAACACCGCAAGCATTACTACATGTGGCGGAACTGGCGGCATATCCACAGGTAGAAGCATTGGTGCTGGGGCTGGAAGATTTATCACTGGCATTAGGTTTGCCACGGGACGTGAAGCGGGCTGCTTTGCAGCCTTACATGGCGCAGGCGGTGCTGGCGGCGAAGGCATCACATTGTGCTGTATTTGACGGTATTTGCAAAGATTTCAAACAGGATACGCGCTTGAGAGATGAATGCCGTATGGCGCGTGATATGGGCTTTACCGGCAAAAGTCTGATCCATCCCGCCCAGTTGGCGCCCTGCCATGAGATATTTTCGCCGGCGCAGGACGAGATAAATGAGGCTCAGCGTATTCTGACGGCACTGGAGAATGCAGCAGATGAAAAGCAAGGCGTGGTTGCCTTAGATGGACAAATGCTTGAGCCATTACATGGTGACATGGCCGAGCGGCTTCTCGCCTTCCACCATCGCATCCAATTGCGTGGCCTGACGGAACAGCGCGCATGACAGTGCCTGCGATCGGCCAGATTGATCCGGTGTTGGTGGTGACCAATGCCGCAGATGCGCAGAGTTATTATACGGATAAATTAGGGTTTTCGGTGTCATTTGCCTGGCAGGATGCGGATGATGAACCGGTGCGCTATGTCATTCTGGCACGTGATACGCATCAAATCCATCTGACGGAACATAGTGAGCCTCGTCCTGCCATTACCTATCTCTTTTGTCATCATATCGGTGCGCTCTATGATGAAATGCTCGCCTCAGGTGCTGATATTCACAGTGAATTGCAGCATTATCCCTGGGATATGATGGAGTTTGAAGTGCAGGACCCGGATGGCAATCGCCTGATTTTTGGTGAGAGTGTGAGTCCTCAGGACGATGCATCTGGCCAATCCTAAAGTCTATATTGTCGGGGCAGGGCCGGGAGACCCGGAACTGCTGACAGTCAAAGCCCACCGGCTCATTTTGCAGGCTGATATAGTGGTGCATGATCGGCTGGTCTCGCCTGCTGTCATGGCGCTGCTGCCGACTAAGGCAGAGCGTATCAATGTCGGCAAGGAAAAATCCCGCCATACCATGCCACAGTATGAGATGAATCAATTGCTGGTGTCGCTGGCCTCGCCGGATCAGATTGTTCTGCGACTCAAAGGAGGCGACCCTTTCATTTTTGGCCGTGGCAGTGAAGAGGCTGAAGCGCTGGTGCAGGCCGGTGTGGATGTAGAGATTGTACCGGGTATCACAGCAGCCAGCGGGTGCGGGGCGTATGCCGGTATTCCCCTCACACATCGCGGTTTGGCGACGTCTGTGCGTTTTGTTACCGGCCACGCCCGCCAAGGCGAGCCATTGGCACTTAACTGGGCCAGCCTGGCCGACCCGGCAACGACGCTCGTAATGTATATGGGGTTGACGCACGTAGCCGAGATTTCCCGGCAATTAATCGCACATGGCTTGTCTGCGGAGACACCGGCGGCAGCAGTGCAGGACGGCACCTTGCCGACCCAGCGGACGGTGGTGAGCACGCTGCAGGCGTTGGCACAAGATGTGGAAGAATATAATATTCAACCGCCTGCAACCTTGATCATTGGTAAGGTGGTGAATTACGCCGACATACTGCGCTGGAGTTTTGTGATTTAATGGTTTTTGGCCGCCAGTGGGGTGCGCCAGCTTCGCCACATGACAATCACAAACATCAGCCCGCCGATAATGGCAATCAGTCCGCCCAGGCCCATTAGTCCCATGCCGATCTGTGCGCCTAACTGTTCTACCGGGTCGGTGCTTTTACGTGCAACATCATACCCACCGGAGATGAGCAGCCCGGTAATGTGCAATAACTGTCCGCTGCCATAGGTATAGGCCTGCCAGTTTGCCAGCCGTCCTACAACAGGGCTGAAGCCCAGCCTGGGCATCAATACATAGGCCAGGGCCATAAAACACAGGCTGATGCCGACTATGCTGCCGTGATAATGTGCGGGTATCGTCACATCGACCTCACGGATAAACAGGGCGATGATGCCGCCAGCCCCAAACAGCACCAGGCTGGCCATTAATGCCCGGTAGACGGGGAGTGTTTCTGGCTTGGAGGAGTATGAGATTGCACTGCGCCACAGAAACCATGCGGCGGGAACCAGATAGATGGCGCCACCGATAATCATCTGGTTGGTATAGAAATTGATGTATGATTGGTCATCAGCGCTTGTGAGCCAGAGGAAAGGCAATAGGCCGCAAAGTGCTGCCAGCAGGCCGAACCATGCCAGCGGACGAAGCCAGTTGCGTATCGTCCCCGATTGCGGCATGCCGATGACGAGTGGCAGGCTCACCCAGAGCAGGAGCAGCAATTGCGTATGGGTGAATTGCAGTATATGGCCGCCGGACCAGAATATGGTTTCATAATAGGCCTCGCCAGTGAGGTAGGAGGGAATTAATGGCTCAGTTAACAGGGAGGCAAGCATTGAGGCCAGAGTGATCAGGGCGGCGCTCCACAGGGTGAAGGAAACCGGATCGTGCCAGCTAGTGTGATTTGTGCAAAAGAGCAGGTAACTCCCAGCCTGAAGTATGATAGCGCTGAGGATAAAACCAAGGCTGACGAAGAAAAGCGGGTGTTGTAACACCGGCACGTAATTGTTCATCAGCGGGTGGGCATCGCCAACAAAGGCTGAACTTGTCATCAGCACTATACCTGTGATGAAACAGCCAAGAGCGGCTTTGCTCACCATGGTGGGGATGCGCTGTCCTCCATGCCATTGCCATAAGGTGGTGGCGATTGCCAGGAACCAGACCAGCACCGTGAGATCAACATGCACGACCAGGGCGGTGTGGAAAAAATCCTTGAACGGGATGATTTCCTGAACGGCGGGGGTACGTGAAACAACGAGTAGAATTGAAAAAAGCCCGCCAAGTGCTAAAGCCAGCACACCGCATTGCAGCCAGCGATTTGTCAGGCGTTGCTGGGTTGTGCTTGGGGGGGGGGCAGTGATAAAGGAGGCTGGGGTTGGTGTCGGTTGAGTCATTGGCGAAATCTGGTTTAGAGGCAAAATCTAGTTTAGAATAATTCTAAAAACTGCTATATTACCATAATGGAAACAGCGCTTCATACAATCTCTATGACAGATTCGATGACTCATCCCGCAACATCAAGCTCACGACAGGTCATGCGTGGATATCAGCGGCAGATTGGCATTTGGCTGATGCTGTGCTGCTTGATGGTGGCGATGATGGTGTGGATTGGTGGCATGACGCGTCTGACCGGCTCTGGCCTGTCTATGACGGATTGGCATCCGATTCACGGTGTGATCCCTCCCATCACCAGTGAAGAGTGGCGCGAAGAATTTGAACGTTATCGTCAAAGCCCGGAATATCGTCACATTAATGCCGGAATGAGTCTGGCGGAATTTCAGGGCATTTTCTGGTGGGAATATATTCATCGTATGGCCGGGCGGCTGGTTGGGCTGGTGTTCGGATTGCCGTTATTGTGGTTTGCTCTGCGCCGCATCATCTCGTTACGTTACTCTATTCAGCTATTTGCTATTTTTTTGCTGGGTGGGGTGCAGGCGTTGATGGGGTGGATTATGGTGCAGTCCGGTCTCAATGATGTGCCGCATGTCAGCGCCTATAAGCTGACGGCGCATTTGTCGCTGGCATTCCTTTTATTTGCCTTACTGCAATGGCAGGCTATGCGCTGGCTGGTGGGTGAATCGCCGGGTGTGCTGAGTCGCATGCGATCATTGACGGGCGTGTTGCTGGTCTGTCTGGTGGTGCAAATTATGCTGGGTGGGTTTGTTGCCGGGCTGGATGCCGGGCTGACCTATAATACCTATCCGTTGATGGATGGTCGCTGGGTACCGGCGGGAGTATGGATGCTGGAGCCCTGGTGGCGGAACCTGTTTGAAAATGTCACCATGGTGCAATTTTTACATCGCTGGGTGGCAATGCTGGTTGCCGGGCTGGCTATTTGGCTGTGGATTGCCAGGCGATTAAGAGCGTCAGTCAACGATGGGCTGTCATCCTTTGCGCTTGATGGCATGTTGGTGGTTACCGTCACACAAGTCGGGCTTGGCATCGCGACGCTGCTTGGTGCTGTGCCTATTGGTGCGGCGTCTCTACATCAGATGATGGCGCTTTTGCTGTTTGCGCTTTGCCTGTTGACCCTTTATACCGACGAAGGACGAATCAGGAATTAGAGCCCTATGCAGGATCATTTTGACGCGTATGCCCATTTCTTCACACAGGCGATTGATCAGCTTAAGGGTGAAGGACGCTATAGGGAATTCAAGCAATTAGCACGGAAAGCAGGCGAGTTTCCTCTGGCCTATGACGTTGAGCGTGATCGTGATGTGGTGGTCTGGTGCAGTAATGACTATCTTGGCATGGGGCAGCACCCGGACGTGCTGCAGGCGATGCATCATTCGATTGATATGCTCGGAGCCGGTGCAGGCGGAACCCGCAATATTTCCGGCACGCATCAACCGGTCGTGATGCTGGAAAAAGAACTGGCCGATTTACACGGGAAAGAATCAGCGCTGGTGTTCGTTTGTGGTTATATGGCCAATGAGACGACGCTCAATACCTTGCTGTCACGCCTGCCGGGAGCCATTGTTTTTTCTGATGCCTGTAATCATGCGTCGATGATTCATGGAATGCGCAACAGCCGCGCTGAGCGGCATGTCTTTCGGCATAATGATGTGGCGCATCTGGAAGAATTGCTGGCTGCGGCTGACACTGACGCGCCGAAGATTATTGCTTTCGAATCCGTCTATTCCATGGATGGGGATATCGCACCTATCGAGGCATTTTGTGACTTAGCCGATAAATATAATGCCATGACCTACCTTGATGAAGTGCATGCGGTAGGCATGTATGGCGAGCATGGCGCCGGCATTGCGGACACGCTCGGCCTGGCGAAACGCATTGATATTATTCAAGGCACCCTGGCAAAAGCCTATGGAGTGATTGGCGGGTATGTCGCCACACGTTCCGATATTGTGGATATGATTCGTAGCTACGCACCAGGCTTTATTTTCACCAGCACCTTGCCACCCGTCATTGCCAGCGGCGCGCTGACCAGTGTCCGCCACTTGAAGCAGAGTAAGATCGAGCGTGAGCAGCATCAGGAGCGGGTGCGTACGCTCAAATCCATGTTGCGGCAGACGAATATGCCGGTGATGGATACGCCAACACATATTGTGCCGGTGATGATTCATGATGCAGAGAAATGCAAGCATGCATCGGACATTTTGCTGGAGCATTATGATATTTATGTTCAGCCCATTAACTTCCCGACCGTGCCGCGTGGGGAAGAGCGCTTGCGGATTACGCCAACACCGCTTCACACGGATGAGATGATGGAGCAGCTGGTGCAGGCACTCAAAGCAACACTTGCCGAGCTTGATGTCGAGCAAATCGCTGCTTAAGCGTATAATGTCATCATATTGACATATTTGTGCATTATAGCGTTGCCAGCATCAACAAAAATAAAAGAGACAGGTGATGGCAAAACAAACATCGAGTGCGCAGGCATTGGTGAATGCGCTGGATCACCTTACCGCACCGTATCAACGGCTTTTAGCGCCGATTGGGCAAGGTTCCCGCACCTGGCGTGCTTATCCTTTTCTGTTTAATGACGCAATAGCGCGCCATGAACAGATATTACAAAGCTATGTCCAAGATGGAACACACCTATTTTCCATTGAGGGGATGATTGACATGCTGGCCGCGATGGATATGCCGCAGGCAGCCTATGCTCAAGGCAAAGTGCAGGAATATAAAGCGGTCGTCGATACGATTGCAGCCAAATTTGATGCAGTTGATGAACAATCTGCGGCACGAACAGCGGCTAAACTTCGCGGAGGTGATGAGGTGAATGCATCCGCCGCATCGTTCAATAAAGCGTACACCGCGTTTCTGCGCCTGGATGAAGAACAGGAAGCCGTCACCGCTAAAGCCGTGAGTAAGCTCATAGAAGAAGATCACGGCCATTTAATCACGGCCCGTGAAGAGCTAGCCCTTGCACTGCGCATGGTGTTTGAGCAACTGGCAGCAGATCGGTATACATTGCCCGGTGATGATGAGCGTATTTTTTCGTCCCAAAAATTGAATCAACTTGGGAAGTTAATTCGTAGCATGTATCAGCAGCATATGACGGATACGGCGCTCTATCGCTCAGCAGAGTTATTCGAATATACGGTTGTTGGGTCGGTCGCCACGGAGATTCCGGAAAGTCGGATTGCCGGTGTGCGCGACTCTGCAGGCCAGTTTCTGCAACGTAATGTGCGTAACAAATGGAAGTCTTATGATTTGAGTGTTGAGGGCTTTTTAACGCAATTAGCCGCGATGAATCCTCAGACGTTATCTGACAATGAAGAAGCCCGGCTTGCCTTAGCGGATGCACGACAGGAGGCAGAGCGGCTACTGACCTCATTGCAGGGAATTGCTGACGGTAGTATTGCTGATGAGGAGGTGATTGAGCGCTTGAATCGTGGTGACAATTATTTGGCCAATATCAAATCCTTGCTTTACAGCGCCAACGGTCATGATCATCAGATACGTCTCGATATTCTGGGGGATGGCGCAGGAGAGGGGTTTCATGCTTTGAGTCTGGTGCGACTCGTTGATGAGATGGTGCGCCCTTATGAACATGATATTTATAATGAACGTATCGGCTTTTTGCATTTTTCACCGAAAGATGCAGCTGATTCCGCTTTGCAAGTGGGTGCGGTCGGATCGAGCGGGAATATTGGTGCAATTCGTGTAAGCTGAGTATTGTGTCGTTAGGCATTATTATGAGTGGTAAATTGTACTACTCAATTTTTTGTTACAGTGGTGCCGGGACGCGTAAATCCAATTCGGCGTCATCTTCCGGGGTTGGAGGGGCCAGCAACTCATCGGTCGCCGGCACGTCAAACGGATAAATATGTCGGTAGAGTAGAATAAGGCTGATTCGGCGGTTACGTGGATTGGCACGATCTGTCGGTAAAAGTGGCTCGCGGCTTGCTTTGCCGCTGACCACCACGACTTTTTCTTCCTCCAGCGGCGTTTGAGTGAAGAACCGGCGTGTGGCGTTGGCACGATCAGCCGATAACTCCCAATTGGTATAGGCCTGGCTGCGCCCAAAAGGTGTATTATCCGTATGGCCGCTGATCGACATACGATTCGGCAGACTGTTGAGAATGGGCACCAATTTACGCAGAATCAGTTTGGCATGTTCTTCCAACTCGGCGCTGCCGCTTTTGAACATGGATAATTTATGCTGATCAACAATCTGAATTTTCAATCCTTCCGGGGTTTGCTCAAGCAATAGATTATCTTTGAAACGGCCAAGTTCCGTGTCTTCTTCAATCATTTTTTTGATATCTTCTTCGGCCTGCTTCATCACCTCTGCATCATGTTCGTAGTCTTTTTGGACAATTTGCGGATCACCAAAAACCTTCTCGCCGGTAGGCGGTGCGCCCATCACGATGCCGACCGGAGTTAGATCATCTTTTTTAGTGCCATCTTCGGTGGGGCGTTCGCCTCCCTGAAAACCAATGCCTTCTGAATCTTTGATGCCAATGGTGGGGGTGAAATAGTCTGCAATACCTTCACGCTGTTCATCTGTTGTGGATGATAACAGCCAGAGAAGGAGAAAAAATGCCATCATTGCCGTCACGAAATCGGCATAGGCCACCTTCCAGGCGCCGCCATGATGTCCATGACCACCTTTCTTTATTTTTTTGATGATTATCGGGCGTTCTTCGTCTGCCACACTCACACTCATCTCTAACGGAATCATCTTTATCTCTAGTCATGATTTGACAAGAAAGCGTAAAAGGAACACCGATAAGGAGGCTTGCCAGCACAGCGAAGTCAGGCTATGACGCTAAGAGTTGTTGTAAAAGGGCAACAGTTCTTGTTGTTTAGATTCAGAGCATATTGACAGTCATCACAGGTACGGCATGGGGGAGGTCGAAACGACAGAGGGTTGACATGTTCCTTCGCCGTATCACCAGTCATATGAGTCGCAAACTAAAGAGGGTATTTCGCTGATGGGTGCCGATATATTGGTCGTTGATGATGAGCAGGATATCCGTGAATTGGTGTGCGATATTCTGCAGGATGAAGGATTTCATGTGCGACAGGCAGCCAGTAGCGATGAGGCTCTGGCACGGCTGAGTGAACGCATGCCGGCAGCTGTCTTTCTTGATATCTGGCTGCAAGGGTCGGAACTGGATGGGCTGGGTATATTAGAGATTATTCGTGAGCGCTATGTCGGCATTCCCGTGATTATGATCAGCGGTCACGGCACGGTAGAAACGGCCGTCTCGGCGATGAAGCTTGGCGCGTATGATTTTATTGAAAAACCATTCAAGGAAGAGCATCTGTTACTGTTGCTTCAGCGCGCGTTGGAAACCCGGCAGCTGCGTCTTGAAAATGAAAGTTTGAAACAATTCTCATCGGAGAGTTTGAAACTGGTTGGTTCTTCGCCGGTGATTCAACAACTCAGGCAGCATATTGCGAAGGTCGGGACGACAAACAGCCGTGTCTTTATCCATGGATTGCCAGGATCCGGGAAAGAATTAACAGCGCGATTGATCCATCAGGCATCTACCCGCTCGGGAATGCCTTTTGTCCAGGTCAGTGCTGCGTCACTGTCTCCTGACCGGGTGGAGGAGGAGTTATTTGGAGCAGACACGGGTCAGCATGGCGCACGCCGCAGCGGTTTTTTGGAGCAGGCGCATGGAGGAACTCTCTATTTGGATGAGGTGGGCGACATGCCCATGCCGGTGCAGGCTAAGCTGCTGCGTGTCTTGCAGGAGCAGCGTCTTCCGCAGGGCGATCAGCAATCCGGTATGGAAATTGATGTGCGGGTGATTGCATCCAGCAGCCGGAACATGCTTGAATTGATGCAGCGCGGCCAGTTTCGTGAGGATTTATATTATCGTTTGAATGTGGTACCCATTAACGTGCCGCCGCTGAATATGCATCGCGATGATATTGCCGAATTATGTGAGCATTTTATTGCCCTGTCAGTTAAACAGTCCGGCTTGACGTCCCGGCGCATTGGCAAAGAAGCGATGGCCTTGCTTGAGTCCTATCATTGGCCCGGCAATGTCAGGCAACTGCGCAATGTTGTCGAGTGGCTGCTGATTATGGCCCCTGGTGAGCCGGAAACGCCGATTCGTGCCTCGATGTTGCCGAAAGAATTGTTCGATGCGACGCCGATTGCCGAGATTACCGGGCTTGGCCCGGAGATTATGGCACTGCCGCTTAAAGAGGCACGCGAGTTGTTTGAACGGCAATATCTCAAATCACAGATTCGCCGTTTTGGAGGCAACATTTCCAAAACATCCGCCTATATCGGTATGGAACGTTCAGCCCTGCATCGCAAACTGAAATTGCTGGAACTGTCTCCGGAGGAGCGACAGGGTGCCTGATGCCGATTCGGTGCATTTCTTTACAGTATAATAGGGGAGTAGGGACATGAAGGTGATCGTATGCGGTGCCGGCCAGGTCGGCACGGGGATTGCCCGGCAATTGTCGCTTGAAGGGAATGATGTCACGGTGATCGACCAGTCATCGGAACTGATTAATCGTATATCTGAAACATTGGAGGTCAAAGCGCTTAACGGCTTTGCCTCGCATCCTGATGTGCTGGAGCAGGCGGATGCCGGTGATGCGGATATGCTGATTGCGGTGACCGTGTCGGACGAAGTCAACATGGTGGCATGCCAGATCGGCCATTCGATCTTCAATATTCCCATGAAAATTGCCCGGATTCGCTCGCAGCATTATCTGCACCCGCTCTGGCATGATTTGTATCGTAAAGACCATTTGCCGATTGACGTGATTATCTCGCCGGAGAGTGAGGTGGCCCACGCCATTATGCGCCGTTTGCACGTGCCGGGTGCATTGAATATGGTGCCTTTTGCAGAAGGGCGGTTGCGATTGGTGGCCGTGAAGTGCCTGGATAATTGCCCGGTATTGGGCTTTCCACTTTCCGACGTGATCAGCCGGGCGCAGGGCTTGCAAATGGCGATTGCCGGTGTCGTGCGGGATGGCAAATTCATTCTGCCGGATGATGTGCGCGTCTTCCGCAGTGGAGATGATGTGTATTTCGTCGCGGTGGAAGCCGATGTACGTCAGACCATGCAACTGTTTGGCCATAATGAAAAAGAAGCGCATCGGGTGGTGATTCTCGGCGGCGGGAATATCGGTGTGTACCTTGCCGAGATGATTGAAGCCGATGATCATGGCATTAAAGCAAAGATTATTGAGAAGGACGCCAAACGGGCCCATGAGATTGCTGAGCAATTGCGGCGTACGACCGTGATTAACGGTAATGCCATGGAGCGCGACATCTTGCTGGAAGCCAATGTGCCGGGGGTGGAGACGCTGATTTCGGTTACCAATGACGATAAGGTGAATATTCTTGCCTCCTTACTGGCCAAGCGCGAGGGATGTCAGACCGTCGTGACGCTGGTGAATAATACGACCTATGCGCCGCTGGTGGCCACGCTGGGGGTGGATGTATTAGTCTCGCCGCGAGAGACGACTGTTTCCAGTATTCTGCAGCATGTGCGGCGGGGGAAAATCCGGGCGTTGCATTCCATTCAGGATGGGATTGCCGAGGTGATGGAGGCCGAAGTGATTGAAACGGCCGAATTAGCCGGGCATTGCATTCGTGATCTTGAATTGCCGAGAGGTATCAACATTCTGATGCTGATGCGCGGTGATGAGACCATTATCGCTCAACCCGACACGATTATTCAGCCACATGACCGGGTGATGCTGGTGAGTACGGCCGGTATGGTGAAGAAAGTCGAGAAGATATTCTCGGTCAGCCTTGAATATTTCTAGGTTTTGCTGCACGCGTTAGCGACGGAGCCTAAGACGATGCTAGCACGATTATTTTTTCCACTTGAAGCGCATTTCACCTTCCGGCAGCGGCATGAAGAAATTGTCGATCATGGCGGTGCTGACGGCTTCCGGCAAATCCGGGTGCCAGCGAGGATTGTTGTCACGTTCAATGATGCGAGCGCGGATGCCCTCGCGAAAATCATGATTGCGCATGACATTCTGACTGACGCGATACTCCAATTCCAGCGATTGCACGAAATCGAGGCGACGCCCCGCCGTAATCAGCCGTAACACGGCTTTGAGGGCGGTGGGAGAACGTTGTAACATCTGTTCCAGAGTCTCTTCTTTCCACGGTTCATCGCGCCGCGCCAGGCGGCAGAGAATTTCTTCAATCGACTCGGCATTATAGACGCGATCAATACTCTCCTGGTAGGTCTCGAACGATGAGGCGCCACACTCTTCATGCATGTCATTGAGCACTGTGTCGATTTCTGACTCGATATTATCTCCCGGCAATTTCGCCAGTCGCTGTTCCAATTCCGTTAGTTTGTCGGAAGGAATATAATGGGTGCCAAGGCCGGTATATAGCGCATCAGCAGCCTGCAATGCCACACCGGACAGCCCGATATGCCAGCCGACTCGACCCGGAAAGCGCGACAGAAACCAGGTGGCGCCACCATCGATGATAAAGCCGATATCGGTTTCGGAGAGAATAATTTCCGCCTGTTCGGTAACAATCCGGTGCGACCCGTAAAAAGATAGGCCAATGCCGTCGCCGCGCACTCTTCCATTCAGCATCGAAATATAGGGTTTGGGATATTGGTAGATATGGTGGTTCAGGATATATTCTTCACGAAAATAGTCGCGCATTAAAGTGGGGTCGGGATCGCTCAAGGCATCATAAAAGCTGGCCATATCCGCACCTGCACAAAAGGCATCGCTGTTGCTGCGGATAACAACAAGGGCGACCTGATCATCGGTTGCCCATTGTTCCAGCTGGCTATCAATAGTACGGATCATCGGCAAGCTGAGGGCGTTGTAGCGATCCTGACGGTTGAGCGTAATGACGCCGACACGATTGACGACTTCACAGATCACTTCATGACATTCGGACATGGGCTATTCACCTTGGATTAGGGGAGACAGAGATGCACCCGGTTGAGCTTGATCTCCATCACACTTATGCTATCCGTAGCGCAGGATTATTAAGCCAGTATTGATTTTTCGTGATTGCGTCATTTCCTTCTTCCCGGCCACGCCGTTTGCGTCAGACAGCATGGGTTCGTCAACTGGTGGCGGAACATCATCTGATGGTGCAGGACCTGGTATGGCCTGTATTTGTCCAGGAGGGAGCTGGTGAAGAAACCCCAATCGAGGCGATGCCGGGCGTGCATCGCTATACGATTGATCGGTTGATTCCGGCGGTTCGTCATGCAGCCGAGCTTGGTATTCCGGCAGTTGCTATGTTTCCGGCAGTCGATGCATCGCATAAGGATGAGCGGGGTAGCGAGGCCCTAAATGCGGATAATTTAATTTGCCGGGCGATTGCTGCGGTAAAAGAGGCCGTGCCTGCTATCGGGTTGATTGCAGATGTGGCGCTGGATCCTTACACCAGCCATGGGCAGGATGGTCTTCTATGCGATGGGCCTGAGGGCTTGATGGTGGATAATGATGCAACGGTGACATTGTTACAGCAGCAGGCCGTATTGCTGGCAGCGAGTGGCGCCGATGTGGTGGCGCCGTCTGATATGATGGATGGCCGTGTTGGGGCGATTCGGCATGCATTGGATGCGTCTGGCTATGCTCAGACGATTATTTTATCTTATGCGGTGAAATATGCCTCGGCGTTTTACGGGCCGTTTCGCGAGGCCGTGGGGTCCGGTGCGTTGCTGCAAGGCGATAAAAAAACATATCAAATGCACCCTGGTAACAGCGCCGAGGCCATGCGTGAGGCATTGCTTGATGTTGATGAAGGGGCTGACATGCTCATGGTGAAGCCGGGATTGCCTTATCTCGACATTATCGCGAAGCTGAAAGCACAGCTGTCATTGCCAGTATTGGCCTATCATGTGAGTGGGGAATATGCGATGTTGCAGGCAGCCAGTGAGCAAGGGTGGCTTGATGGCGATGCCGTATTGATGGAATCCTTGCTGGCTTTTAAGCGTGCCGGGGCGGATGCCGTGTTCAGTTATGGCGCGGTGCGCGCGGCTGAAATTATG
>CAYSXY010000052.1:0-14380 GCA_964435165.1 uncultured Rickettsiales bacterium | reverse complement strand
CTATAGCTTTTCCCACTAATTTCTGTATAGAAATTAGTGGGGAGTTCAGACGCCACTAAGGCTTACGCGCCAACTATGGCGCGGGCAGCAGCAGTCGCGGCCTGATAGCCATTTAGATTGTATGAAAATTAATGTAATGGCTATAAAAAAAGTAACGTTGTCATGCAACTGTGACACGATCGCCATCACATATAAGAAAGCCCGCCCGGACATAATCCTGGCGGGCTTTTTAAATACTATTACTGATGAAAATTAGGCGCCGGCCGCTTTTTTCACTTCCTCAGCGAAATTGTCTTCTTCTTTTTCTACACCTTCACCTAATTGAAGACGGGCAAATGCTTTGAGCTCAATCGGCGCACCGACCTCTTTCTCAGCTTCTTTCACCACATCGGCAATACGCGTTTTACCGTCAATCACAAAAGCCTGCTCTAAGAGCACCACCTCTTCGTAAAATTTACGCAGGCGCCCTTCGATCATTTTTTCAATGATATTTTCCGGCTTACCTGAGGCACGCGCCTGTTCGCGCAGCACTTCTTTTTCGCGCTCCAATAATGCCGGGTCCAGTTCTTCTACATTCAGTGATTCCGGACGTGCTGCGGCCACATGCATCGCGATCTGGCGGCCCAGTTCTTCGAGCTTTGATTGATCACCGGTAGACTCCAGTGCTACCAGTACACCAATTTTACCCATACCCGGTACGACAGCATTGTGAATATATGTCGCAACCGCGCCATTGCTTACCGACAGCACTTCTGCGCGGCGGAACATCAGATTTTCACCGATACTGCCAACGCGCTCGGCTACGGTCTCTTCCACCGATTTTCCTTCACCGGGATAATCAGCTGATTTGGTTGCATCATAACTGCCTGATTCCAAGGCAACATCTGCAATGGTTTGTGCTAGTTTTTGAAATTCTTCATTACGAGCAACGAAATCCGTTTCCGAGTTTAATTCGATGACTGCGGCTTTGGTTCCACCAGCTTTGATCGCCACCAGGCCTTCCGCTGCGGCACGGCCAGCTTTCTTTGCAGCGGCTGCCAGGCCTTTTTTACGCAGCCAATCAACCGCTGCATCCATGTCGCCATTTGCTTCCTGCAGGGCTTTTTTGCAATCCATCATTCCGGCTCCGCTACGCTCACGCAGTTCTTTGATGGCTTGTGCTGAAATAACCATGATTCTTCCTTCCACTATGTTCTGATTCGTCCGTTAAATATTCACGATGCCGGGTATTGTGAGTCACCCGGCACCATTACCCATGATGCTTTTATGATGCCTTTTTCAGGGATTTTTTATCCTCGGCATCGCTGTCATTTTTTTTTACTTCTTTTTTAGCCGATGCTTTCTTGGCAGTTGACTTACCCTCATCCGCTTTTTTTGCGGTTGATGCTTTTTTCGCTGCCTTTGGCTTTTCTTCGGCTTTATCAGCTTTTGTTTCCTTAGCATCGCTGTTTTTCGCATCCGCGAGTTCTTTCAGCGCTTCCTCGGATACTGGCTCAGCCGTGTCCTCAGCAGTTTTTTCGTCTGATTTCTGCGCGGAATCTTCTGCTTTGGCTTTGGTGGGTTTCTTTGCCACTGATTTTTCTACCGGCGCAACATCATTGGCACCGGTGTCGACAGGGCTCTGACCGATACCGCGTTCAATACCGGACAGTACTGCCTCACTCACCACACGGCAGTAAAAGCGAATGGCGCGGCTAGAATCATCATTGCCCGGCACAGGATAGACAATGCCATCCGGATCCGAGTTACTATCCAGAATACCGATGACAGGAATCCCCAGTTTCCGTGCTTCCATCACCGCAATATCTTCTTTGTTCGTGTCGACAACGACCAGAATATCCGGCACACCACCCATATCACGAATACCGCCCAGGGCACGATCCAGTCTTTCTTTCTGGCGCGTCAGGTTCAGGCGCTCTTTCTTGGTCAGGCCTGCTGCCTCACCGGAATTGAGTAATTCTTCCAAATCACGCAATTTGCGAATGGATTCAGAGATAGTTTTCCAGTTGGTCAGCATGCCACCCAGCCAGCGGTGATTCACATAATACTGCCCACAGCGTTTGGCATATTCGGCGACTGTATCCTGTGCTTGCCGCTTCGTACCTACGAATAAAACGCGACCATTACGGAGAACAATATCATGGACGGATTTGAGAGCGCGATCCAGCATCGGCACTGTTTGCTGCAGATCGATGATATGAACGTCATTGCGAATTCCAAACAGGAATGGTGCCATTTTGGGGTTCCAGCGCTTGGTTTTATGGCCAAAATGAACGCCAGCCTCCATCATTTCACGCATGGAGTAAGAGGGTAGTGAATACATGATGTATCCTTTCGTCATCCAGTTATATACAGCGATGGCGATGCATATCTCGTCCATCGGCTGTTGGGCTCATGCCCCCGCCACCGGATCATGTCTTTCTTACCTACTGTAAGCACAGGATGATTATTCCGGTGTGTGATTTAGCCAAAAGCCAGCATCACTGCCTTTTAGCGGAGTGTCGCTTTACACGTTTTGTTGCGCTTAATCAAGTAAAAAGGCATCAGGAACTGAGTTATCCTTCATTGTGATTATGTTAGCATATAAACGCATGCATCGCATAAGCGACGGCCCGTAGTCGCGGGCTGATAGCCGATTGATTTTGTGTAGCGATATACGCTATCGGCTATATATCCAACCCAACGTTAAGATAAAAACATGGCTCGTTCCTGCTCACGGCGCCTAACCAAGCCGCGCAGCGTGCGTGTTCCCACCTTGTTCCAGCGCAGGAATTCATCTGCTGCTGATTCATAATCGCCTGCATTCAAGCGCCGTAGCAATGTCGAATCGGCGAAATGACCGCCGCCGATATTGTAGACCAAAGAAACTAACGCCGAGAATTGCTGCGGATTCAACGGGACTGTCACATGTCGTTTGACAATCGCCTCTGCCAACGCAACATCCTGGCGCAGCAAATCTGTCGCCTCTTTCTTACTTAGCACCGTGTAATATTCACCCTGCCGAATCAAATGGCCAAAGCCAATAGTCAGCTTTCCTCCGGCATCTTTATAAGGCTCGGCACTGAATCCCTCAAAATGCTTGATTAAATCGATGCCCGCAGTTGTAATGCCCAGTTCGGCAATCTCGGTTTCTTCGGGATAGACAAAGGCTTCCTGCGTTGGCTTCGGCAATGCGTATTGTAGCGAAATACGATAATCTTCCGACGCGAAATAACGTGCATAGTAACGAGCATAATAGCGCGCATAATGCCGCGCATCGCTATCGGTCAATGTTTTGCGATATTCAGCATAATAGTGCGCATAATATTCATTGTATAATCGCTGTGCTTCTGCAGATAAGACGTGCTCTCTATAAAGTGTCGTGCTGCCATAAATGGCGATGCCCAGTATGATGATCAGAAAAAGCGTCTTGGGGCGCTCTGCCATCACTGCCCACACACCTCCCAATAATGGCAGACGCATCATCGTTGATGTGTGTTTTTATGTTTGGGAGCATGTTTGCCGCCATACGGCATCGACCAGAAGCGCTCCATCACCAGATAGATGAAAGAGGCAGACCACCCGATGAGCACCAGGCCATTGAGCGCTTCAATGCCAGCCAGCATCCGCAAGCCATCCGTTGGCACAACATCGCCATAACCCAACGAGGTATAAGTAGTGGCTGAAAAATACAGGCAAGAGAGCAGTGATTCGTCAAATGTCACTAATGATGTGCTGACAATGATATCGCCAATATGCGCATAGTGAATCAGACCATAATAAGCGACGGCATATATCCAAATGGCAATGATATGACTGCAGAATACGCCTAAAATGACGATGAGGGTTTTGAGACGCAAGCGCGTATGAATCAGAGGCAGCCAGTTTGAAATGGCGCGTAGTGTTTCGTAATGCACCAGGCAGGTCAGCCCAATCAGTGCCGCCCCGATAACTCCCGCCAGTCCATAATACTGCCATAGTTCATGCATTAAAAACCATATACCAGATTTAAACCGGTGACGGTATCCGTATTCTCTCTTCCCGCCGGTACATCGGAGATATGTTCTACGTCAAAGCGAAAACGCAGGTTGAGGCTCTGGGCTAATGCCGTGGTTAACGCCGTTTGCAGATTGGTGATCGTTGCTTCACGACCAATTGTTGTCTCAAGCGATTCTTCAAATTTCCAGTTTTCATCTATCTGCCAGTTCAGCCCTTGTTTCAGACGTTGCGTAAACTCATGCGTGGCGCCGGTTGTTTCCAGGTGAGAATGTCGTGCGCCGAGACCCACTTCTGCGGTTAGCTCTATCGTGTCGTCTTTCCATAAAGTGCGGCCATAGCCGAGGAATTCTTCAATACGATATTCAAAACCTGAAAAGCGATCATTGACGTATGAAATGCTGCCATAGAGATAGTCTATATCGGAGAGTTTATAGTCTGTTTTGAATCGCGCGCGGTAATCTTCAGCCGTTCGGGTATCTGCTTCTGCACTATTGCGCATTTCCGCCGTAAAAATATTTCGCCAATGCTCAGCATCGCGCGTAAGTTCCGTTCTGGCAAAACTCTGTTCACTCTCACTATTACCAAAAGCATAAGTGATGCCTAGTTCTACTTCTCCATCGTAACTCGTGCCTTCTTTGTCTTCAGCCAGTTTCAGAGCTTTAGCTTCTTGCTCTTGTTTTTTGTGCTGCTCTAGCGCCGTGAGATGCAACACGATATCTTCAGCCTTATCAGGGTAGCGTGCGCCCATCATCTCTACGACTGCCTCTATGACTAGCGGATTGCCTGTCTCAAAGGCATCCTTCAGTGCTTTTTTAGCATCCTGAGGAATAGCGTGGGCCGGTGTGTGTATCAACAATGCTATTATACATGCATATGGTATTTTTTTCAGCATATGGCGCAATATCATAAGGTTATCCAGATGTTTTAGATGGTGGAAGTCATCGTCATAGCAGAAAGCGCGCATTCAGCAAGTGAGATTCATACGGCATATTGCGATGCCGTATGATGCTGCTTATAGTCATCCTGACTGTTTGCCGGAGTTGTTATGCGTGCGTCCTCATCACTTGTTGCCCTTCTTTTTTGCTATGTCGGCCACGGCTATGCCCATCTTTTTATGATTTTATATCCTACCACTGTACTGGGATTGGGGCAGGTATTTGATATGCCGTATGACCAATTGCTGGCGCTAGCTACGCCAGGGTTTATTGCCTTTGGTGCCGGCAGCATCCCCGCTGCCTGGCTTGGACAGAAATGGAGTGCCAAGGGCATGCTCGGTGTATTTTTCATTGGCACAGGCCTAGCAGCTATTGCCACTGCCTATGCCGAAACTCCATGGCAATTAGGTGCAGGCTTAACGATGATCGGTATTTTTGCGTCTATTTATCATCCGGTCGGTATTAATGTTCTGGTTGCTAATGCGCATAATCTTGGCAAAGCCCTGGGGGTCAACGGCATGTCCGGTAATTTAGGTACTGCCGCCGGGCCGGTAGTAGCTGGTACATTGATGGTGTGGATGGATTGGCGTTTTGCCTTTATTATCCCGGGTATTATAAGCGTTCTCACTGGTATATTATTCCTGATGATAGTCTCCGGAGAGCAGGCCGCACAGGATAGTAAACCGCATCGTATTGCCCGAGAAATCAGCAAGGGTGAATTGATGCGTGTGTTTACCTTTTTAGGGATTGCAACACTCTGTGTGGGCATCATCTATAATGCCTCGACCATCGCACTTCCTAAACTATTTGCCGAACGTCTTGAAGGTCTGGCCGATAATCCCGCGGAGATTGGTTTCTGGGTAACGGTGATTTTTGGCATCGCCGCCATTGCCCAATTATGGGTGGGGCATCTGATTGATAAGCATCATCTCAAGCCGATTTACATTGCCATTTTTCTCCTTCAGGCGCCATTACTGTATGTGGTTGCGATCATGCAGGGCAACTGGCTATTACTGATTGCCGGACTGATGGCATTTTGTAATATCGGCGGCGTGCCCCTCGGCGATGCACTGATTGCCCGCTATAGCAGCGAGCAATGGCGCTCAACCATTTACGGTGTCAAATTTGTACTGGCGCTGGGTGTGAGTGCGATCGGCGTACCACTTGTCGCCATCATGTATGCAACCACCGGCGGATTGAGCACATTGTTTATGTTGTTGAGCGGCATGGCGCTACTCACAGCGCTGGCCGCATTTTTGTTGCCGAATGAAAAGAAGTATCAAAAGGCGGCAGTGATGCAATCCTGATTGCTGTTTCTACATCGTTCCGGGATAGGTTGCTTTCGGTGCTTCCTGCGCGGCCATATTCGCAATTTTATATACCATTCTATCAAAGGCTATGCCTAAGCGTGCATAGTTCGTATCATTGATATAGCGGAGTGCTTCTTCTTCATGTGCTGAGATGCGTTCCATATGCTCTTCCGGCGATTGATAAATGGGCATCATATGTGAATAACGCTCAAACAGGTGCTCGACGGTATCCTCTATTTCCTGTGCCAACGCTTCATTACCGCTGCGCATCGCCGCATTACGTGCCAGTGTCAGCATAAACAGGTTCATCAAGGCGTAGCGCGTATTACCTATTGCGATTAAGTAAGGCGCATAATGCTCCAGAGACGCTTCCTGCTCCGGTGGTTGCGGCACCAATTCATCAAGAAGAGGAAAGTATTGCTCTTTGTTCATAAACGACACCACATATCTCGATAAATCAAACGGATATTCCTTCATCATACTAAGGTAATCCATATCGCGCGATAAAAACAACTGAATCTCCCTAAATGCCAAGAATACAGAACGCGCCGCACGCTCCAGCATTAACATAGGTGTTTCAGCACTCTTGCCGCCATGGAGTATTTTTTTTGCCTGATCCTCGTCTCCCAGATCCACGGCAGACCAGTCAAACATGCCTTCCGGCATCAATTGTAAATAATCGAGTGGTGTTGCAAAGGTTTGATAAGGAGCGAATCGCTTCATAAACTCCTTAACCGAATAATGACGATATTTAGTTTGATCTGGGTCTGACGGGTATGTACGCTCATCTTCATCCAGAAAAAACCGTACTGTCCCATCTTTATTAAATTCATCATAAGGATTATCGGGCAGATGCATTGATGAAAGTCTATTCAATCTTCGATAGAGTATATTTTCATCCAATAGATATTCAAACACCTCGTTGAAGACCTGCTTACGGCGCGAGTAATATTCAAAATCCACCGTCATATGCAATGCGGTGTTAAACACGCCGCGAATGCCTTCTTCACGATCCATCGCATGATTCAGGCACATACGTGCCGTCAGGTATAATGCATTAATCGGCAATGCTTCAATCACTTGCTGATCATTTGCCATGGCGACAAAGCTGCCCACAATATTTTCCTGATAATGCCGCTGTATTTCAGGATTATCTTTTTCCTGATCAAGCACGAACTGCAATGCCCCCTGAACGCGGCGCAAATAAGTATGATCCGCCTTATGTCGTCGGCGGGTTGTCTCATCCGTAAAGTGTTGAATAAAGGCTGCCTGGTCAAATTGTTGAGGATCCATAAAATGAGGATACAGACCTTCCAGAATATCATCGGCTGCATGGCGCAGATGCGAACGCATATCAACGGCAACGGGCTGCCCTTCACTTGTGAAGGTCACAGTAGCCGGTAATGTATATTCCTGCTGAGAGTTCTCGAGATGCGCGTAGTGATTATACAGGAGAAGCAATAATGTCTCATTGATCAGCTCACTCCGATCGCCGCCTTCTCCCTCCACAATGGTGTCATAATCAAAACGATAGCGCCAATGTACATGGTGATATTGTCGGCTTTCAAACGGCAACGCCTGGTCATCAAAAAGATTATACTTTCCGCCTAACAGTCGTTTGCGTACCTCATTGAACGGCGAAAAATATTCTGTGTATTCTTGAAAGGGGGCTTCTTTTCTCTCTTTATTATATTCAATCCATTTTTGCCTTAACAAATCCCTGGCCGTTCCCTCCTGGAAATCACGCGTCGATATATCGGTTGCTTGCCAGTGATGCGGCTGTGACTGCGCATTGTCACCGGCAGCAAAAGCAAAGGCTGCAACCAGGCCAAACCATTCCGGATCAATAGGGCTGTCAAGTACATTATGTACGGATTGTACCGCCCCATTTTTTGATTTCATAATGGGCCTTGTTTTCGGCAATTGCCAAAAAATATTCAAATAACGCTCAAACGCCGCTTCCGGCGTTAGCTCTTCAAAACTGAGGTTTTGTGACTCATCAAACGTAATCGACATTATTCTACATTTCATTGTTGAGTCGATATCTAACGCCTTATTACCCTCGCTTACAAAACAATACAACTGCTAATATGGAGCGCAATCTATGCATAAACTGCATGACAAGGCATTATTTACCATAAAAACATCGACTTTTCCGTTGTTTAGCCATACATCGTCACAGAATCGTCATGATTTGCCGATAAGATGGTATATGAGATAATAGATAATCCATAAGGCAGTCCATTGGTTAAACCTAACTCATCCAGGGAAGAAGTCAGCGCCATGCATTCACTGCATGGTGATAGCACGCCCGGCAAGCGACGGGCGCGTCGCTGGGTGAGCGACTTTTTTCTGGAACTATTCGGACGACTACCCGGCACCAATGCCTATGCGCATGCCGAAAACTATATCGAAAAACAATACGCCACAAAGATTACCCTCTATCAATACGGCAAGAGGATATGTGACATCCCTTATGGTCCCGTCACCAAGGCTGATCTCACGCTTTATTATGAAGATATCGAAATCGGCCAGTACCAGGATGACTGGGAGATATTGGAAGGGACGGAACTGGGACGCTCCATTACACAATTTGTGATCGATTATGGTAAACGTATTGCGGAAGATGGGGGAGAGCTCACCCCAAGTCAACGAGCGCATCTGGGTAGTGTCCATCGGCATATTTTGGGTTTTGTCACTGGGGCGGATATAGACAAAGGACTGAGCAACGAAGAGCTTGGCAATCTACAACTCAATCTTCGCGTCGATGACTTATTAGGCCGTGATTATTTCAATTATCATGTCCTGTCCCCGGATGCGCGTGAGAAGAAAAAACGCAAATCCATGGAAGGAGGAAAACACAGCACGACGTACCTTATCGAATGGGCTGACCCTGAGCATGTGCTCAGCAAGGGAGCCAATCTTATTCACAATCTGCATGATGCAGTGGCCATTCGCCTGCTGCGTTATGCACGGCATATTCCGATTCTTAATGAATGGCATTTACCGACCGCTACCTATCAACGCACCACGCATGAAGACATTGTTGAAAGTTTGACGACAAAAACATCTGGTGGTGTCGAATATAAACAAGGCAAAGTGATAAACCAACAAGAGGGCGATAGAAAAACAGCGATTCGTAATCAGGCAACAGCGCCACACAATGCCGAAATACCGACGATACCCCTGAAAGAGCTGACAGATGATGAGATCACGGATTATGTCCAGCATATCAATTTCAATCGTTCAGAGGGAATAGGGCGCGGTTATGGTGAGCACTGGTTTGCCGTTTCCCTGCCCTTTGCCGTGATGGGGAGTGTGACGGCGCTGACAAAAACAGCGGCAACATTGGCAACCGACCTGACATTCGGCTTTCTCAACTTTTTTGACAAAGAAGCGCGTGAAACACAGGCCCGTGAGTGGCGCAAAGGTGGCGGGATGTTTGGCTGGCTGCGCCGACGTGGCGGCGAGACGGCAGAACATGTGGTGCGCGAGCATCTGGCAGATTGGTATATCGGCCTGACCTATACTCACTTGAAGGAAATGTATATGCGCCAGGTCGGGCGCATGGATACGCCGGAGAAATATGCCTATGTGATGGATCGGGCATTTCGTGATTATAACCTGATCGGCGAGTTGCTGTATAAAGCGCCGCTGGATTATCTCAAAGACCTGGCGACGGGCAGTACGGAAAGCGGCTTTAATCAATATCGTCAGCGCCATGCGCCGGACACTCCACCCTCGCCTGCCGGACGTGTGTGGAACTATGCGCTGGACCTGGTGGGCTATGGCTTTGAGCGCACCACACAGGTGCTAACAGCAATGACCGGCGCAACCCGCGCATTTGGCTATAATCGTCAGCATGCGCGCGAGCAAATCCAGGAAAGCTCAGCTTTGATTGATCGGGGGTTTAAATATGTTAATCGTCGCTATAATGAAAAAACCAGACAATTTGAGGATTCACGCACCAAACACTGGGTGAATGAAGAAGAACCTAAGCTACATGAGGAATATGTAAAAGCGAAAAACCTCAAGCGCCAGGCAATTCAAGACTATAAACAAGATATGGAGGTGTATGAGGCCTCCGGCAGGCAGGGCCGCGCGCCATTACTGTACGGCCATTTAACACCTGAGGAGATCGGCTCTATTCAACAATTTGGCGTTGCCTTCATTCCTGACAACCCCGTCCATGAAGCCGAACATGAAGCAATTCGCCAGGGCATGTCCTTTATCAGCAAGACGAAAATGCCAGAGTTCGTCAAGCGCATGAGCAAATTTGTCAC
Organism: uncultured Rickettsiales bacterium; assembly: GCA_964435165.1. Taxonomy (GTDB): domain Bacteria; phylum Pseudomonadota; class Alphaproteobacteria; order Rickettsiales; family RI-342; genus CAYSXY01. Next base: position 3,874 of record CAYSXY010000052.1, on the reverse strand, counting down.
TGATGAGAATGAGCAGGCATTTTTGAAGCAGTGGGCACATTCCTATGCCGGTTATGGCCCGTATTCCGAGGCCAGACGCTCGTTGAAAGAATGGACGGCAAACTCCGAGATTATGGATACGCTGACAAGCGAGGTCACGACCCCTATCGATTATCTGAAAGCCGGTAATAAAAAAGGTGTGTTTGCCGCGGTTGGCTATGTCGTCTCCCTACCCTGGCGCGTGACCAGAAACGCGTTCAGGGGTATTCATGGCCGCCAGCAGGATGATAGGCTCGTTGGCAGCACCATCCGAGCACATCAGCAGGCTGGTGGGCCGAATATCGGGGTGGATGTGGAAATGATCAGCGATGCTTCCCTAGAACAAATGGAAGCGATGCAGAGCAAAATTATTGAACTGATGCAGCGCGATCAAGTACGCGGTCGCCAGGTGGCGGACCTTTCCAAATCCGTTGATTGGATGCTTCATCACACATTACGCCGTGAGGGCGAGCATGCCGAGGCCTATGACCAGTTGAAGGTCATGAACGATCAACTGAAGCATTCTTACAGCGACCGGGTGATTGGACTGAGCGCCGATGAGTTTCGTGCCGGTGGAGCCGGCAAGGGTCAAGGCTATGATGCGGCATGATGGGGTGCTCTATTAATGAATATTATCAGCTGATTAAAACTTACGTCACGGATTGGTTAATCAAATAGCCCGGTACATCGCGCCGACAGGTATCACAGCATCGACAATCGAACTGCGGTAATGATCTGCCCTGCCCGTGGGTATCTATATGGCTATTAGCCAAAAATGATGTGGGTCTTAAGGCAATGTCACGGATTGCGGCGTACTCTGATTGGTTGTGTTGCCAATACCAAGCTCACCGTCGCCATTCTCACCCCAGCAATAGAGATCATCGGCTGTGGTGATACCGCATACGGCACCGTTTGCTGAATCATTACCCGCTCCTATCTCAACAAAACGCCATTTATAACCGCCTGAGACTAATTGCGGGGTATTATAATCAGCAGGTACGCCACCCGTGGTTCCATTACCCAACGTGCCGGAACCATTTCCGGATTCATTTGATACCCAGCAATACATATCATCATTATCCGATATAGCGCAGTTAGCGTCATAGCCTGCCGCGATAAATTTCCATGAATTAATCCCAGCCGGGCGCGAGATCAGTTGCGGTGTAGGTGAAATCGGAAACCCGGTTCCATCTCCCAGTGGTCCACCACCCCAGCACATAATCTCTCCGTCGGTTCGTAAGCCACATGAATGGTTACCTCCGGCAGCAATATAGACCCAGCTATGTCCACCACTAACAAGATCAGGTGTATTTTGAGGCGTAGTGCCTGCACCGTTGCCTAACTTCTGATTATTATCAGTACCCCAGCAGTAGCCAGCATTTGACAGGGTAACACCGCAGAAATGAAACCCATTGCCTGAAATAGACAGCCATTCATGACCTCCACTGATTTCTGTTGGCGGATCGTCGCCATTATCAGCACCACCTGCTCCACGGCGATCGCTGGATCCACCTCCGCCCCAACCGCCCCAGCAATAGGTCTTATTATCGTTGCTTCCAATTGCGCAGGCCACATCATAACTTGTGCGTATTGTTCGATATGGACCACCGCTGGCTTTGGTTACAGGAGTGTTTTGGACATCCCACGTTCCATCTCCCATAATCGCCCCACCGCCACCATCGGCACCTGTACCCCAGCAATAAACATCACCTGCCGTCGTGATACCGCAACTATAGTTAAACCCTGCGCTAATCTCTTTCCAAGAGTGACTACCTGAAACTTCCGTTGCCGTAGACAAGGAGGTCACATTGCCTGTTCCACTGCTTCCCATGCCTAGCGCATGATCGCTCATATCACCAAAGCAATAGCCTCTATTATCGCCCGCTACATAGCAGCTATGATCAAGGCCAATAGAAATGGTTTCTGCAACTGGCCCTCAATCACACGTCCCCACTGCATCCCATGCCGGGCTGCCGTCAGTGATAGTACACTGGCTTTGCGTGTCAGAAGCAGAGTAGTAACCATTGTCACAGGTCAAGTCGGCTGTCCATGTCTCTGTGCCAGCATCATAGGTAAAGGCGAAGGAACCGTTAGGATCCGCAATTTCTGCTGTACCAAAAATAACATAACTTTCCCCCGCTCGTGTCAACCCTGAAATTCCATTGGAGCCACGTAAGGGAGCGCCAATTACAATATCATCTGTTCCATCACCATTAAAGTCGCCGGCGTAGCTCACACTGACACCTAGATAGTCATTATTATTCTGACCGTAAACAGCCACACCATTTTGGCCATCTATGTTATTTAAATCAAACGAGCCACCTAAATCTGACCATTTAGCAGCATCCATACCATAGACGATAAAGGCTGCACCTGTATACACGCCAGGCGATTCTAATGCATAAGAAGCAGCAACAATGATGTCATCTATTCCATCACCATTCACATCTCCTGCCGTGCTGACTGACTCACCTGTGCTGAAAGTATCGGTTGCCCCAATCAGTTTGATACCGTTGTCTCCATCAAGCGAGGAAAGCTCCAGCACTCCGCCCTGGCTTGTCCATTGCGCTGCCGTTCTGCCGAATACAAGGTAGCCTGCTCCCTCAGATGGATTAGCTGGCTTCCCCCGTGCACCAATAATGATATCATCAATGCCATCATTATTCACATCACCTGCGTTACTTACTGAGTCACTTGCCAGATCGTCAACGCCCTCACCGTTCATTTTAACACCAGTTGTTCCATTTAATGTAGATAGATTCAGATTACCTCCCTGGGTTGTCCAATCGGCAGCAGAGCGACCGAATACTACGTAAGCAGCCCCTGAATCTGACCCATTGGGGTGTGCCCATGATCCCACGATCACATCATCGATACCATCATTGTTTACATCGCCAGCCTTACTCACATGGGCACCGGCATAGTCGCTCGCGGACTCCCCAGATAACTTAATCCCATTCGTGCCGTTCAGGGTATTTAAGTCTAGCGTATAACCATGACTCAGCCAATCAGCCGCAGAACGACCGAATACAATGTAAGCGGCTCCCGCATCCGCTGCTGTAGAATCATTGCTCCATGCGCCAATGATGATATCGTCTATGCCATCATTATTGACATCACCTGCTGATGATACGGTCTCTCCACTACGATCATTAGCCGCCTCTCCTAGTATCATAATGCCAGTGGAGGAATTTAAAGTTGAGAGTTCCAAAAGACCTCCCTGGGTCGCCCAATCAGAAACTGTGCGGCCAAAAATCACATAACTTGCTCCCGATCTAAATCCGTTAGTGGTATCTGATAGCCTAGAGCCAAGTATAATATCATCAATACCATCGTTATTCACATCACCTGCGGAATGTATTGCATCAGAATAGGTTACGAGTGAATCTTGAATTTCAACCCCGATTGATCCATCCAAGGTATTTAAATTTAATGAATTACCTTGTATGGCCCAATCAGCTGCGGTCCTGCCAAATACTAAATAATACCCTGCTTCTGTCCCTGAGTTATTATTGCCTTCTGGTGCATTTACTAACACATCATCAATTCCATCACCGTTAATATCTCCTGCATCGCTCACCACATAGCCGCTTTCTTCGGATGAATCGCCACCATAGAGCGTGATACCATTCGTTCCATCCAACGTAGAGAGATCAAATCGTGATGGAATGGGATCAGTACAACTCAACCCACCGCCAGTTGGATTCCATGTACCTGTGCCCGCGTTATAAGTATAGGTTTCTGTGTTACTGCCGTATCCCATGCACGTGTCACACTTATATGTTCGCGTCGCCCCATCTGCCAAGCTCGTATTACCACTTGTTTCAATTGCATTGGTAAAAAGTGGTGGTGGTGG
>CAYSXY010000051.1:0-15139 GCA_964435165.1 uncultured Rickettsiales bacterium | reverse complement strand
CTATAAAAAATCGCAAAGTCGCACTTCGATGCTTGGCAAATTCAATTGATAATGATATTCAATCTCAATTATGATGTATTATCATTGGATCGTGGACGGGCAGTATGGATAAGTCGCTGCAACTGACCTCGCTGAAAGAGCAGGCAGCAGAAGATCTTGATTTCATTTTAGTGGCAACCGCTGCGACGACCCAACTCTATCATTGGCGTATGCATCGTTTGCCTGATAGCATTCGTTCGACAGATCGCTTTGGTGATGGCCAGATGATTGATGACTGGCTGATTCCTACCTATGCGTCGCATCGCGGGTTTGAGACGATTTTAGGTGGAGACACGCCATTGTCATTTGCCGGGCGTGATGTTAGTCATGCTTTGCATATACTTGTTCATACCCAGTTAATGGCGCGCCCATTACAGGATTTTTTTGCTTCGCTATTTCGCGACCAGCATGGAGATGAGGCCATGCCGCCCAGGCGTGCCTTCGCAGCATTGTTGCAGCATGCCTCTGAAGATTATTTATATCAATGGCAACAGGGAGTGGCTGAAGCGGAGCAATTTCCCCTTGCCGGTATTCAATTGCCGAGCCGAAAACTCAGCCTGATGGTCGGTGATGAGGAATGGCCGGTGTTTGCCGTGGCGTTACACTCCGCAGCACAGAATATTCGTCAGTTACTTTCCGAACCAGAAGCCCGGCATGTCTTGATGCAGAGTTATGAAGATATGCAACTGCATGGCTATACGCTGCAGGCTGATGATCCATTATCTTTACGCACCGGTGAATCGATCGTCATGTTTTCCGAGTTGATGGATGGTGGTGAGGTGCTGCAACGCCAGTTATCAAGGCCGATCGATGAACGGCATCCACAAGAAGTGGCGCGTCATTTACGGCTCATTGCCGCCTCGATTCGCAAGTTATACGGGCTTGATGCGGATGAAAAGAATCGTCCTCTTATTGTTTTAGAGCAACATCCGCAAAAGCTGTTCGCCTGCGGGAGGCTACTCAAAGAAAGCATGCTCAGCCCACATTACCCAGATTTTTTATCCGCTTCGCCGGGGCCTTATAGTCCAGCCTATACGAGTCAGGCTTTAGAACGCTTGGCTGAGCGTTTGGGTGGGTATGACCAGTGGGAGGATGCTGCCGCCGATTTTGGAACGGTGAAAGCAATGACTGGCACGCCGATAGAACGCTATTTGCAGCATATACGCCCATTAGAGCGAGCCATGGATTTATTGACTGTCAGCGGGTTTGATACGCATGCTATCCCATATCTGGAAGATGTTCGGCAGTCGCTGAGTGGCGCGGGAATTGATATGCCTGCAAAGCGGGCTGCGGGTATGTCGTTCTGATTTGGCATAGTCCATGCAGGACATTGGCAGGAATATCAAAATAATAAAAGAAAAAGGATGTTCGTGATGTCTCGGCCTATCCTATTTATCTGTTCCAGAGGGTTATATGTGCTGCTTGGTGCCCATGCGGTGATGCTGTTCGATCCCACGCTGTTTCCCTTCATTTCTCCCACGCACATACTGGCTTCCGGTTTCTTTGTGCTGTCATTACTGTCAATACAGACAATCTATCGGTTGATGATCATCCGGGATCACCTGTTGATTGACCAATGGGAGGCGCATCTCGATGCTGACTCCAACTCATCGAAGGCCACAATGGAACTGCAGCCCGGCCATGGTCAAGCTGTTCCATACTGGCATGATACCCGTCCTCAGGTGACGGTGATCATCAATGCGACACAATTGCATCCAGGCTATCTCGCTGAATTACTTGGTCAGCAGCAGCGATTGGCACATCGGTCGCACGATACGATGATGAGGCCTGGAACTGCGCTACCCATTCCTGCATACAGTGCTGCGCCATCTCGCATGTGAGTGAAGGTGTTGGTAACCTTCCTGTAAGAAAATTGAAACGAATGGCTGCTATAGTTAACTATGCGAATTAGATAGCTCGCATGATTCCGTATCGGGCTTTATTGTAAGCCTTTCAGATCGTTAAAGGAGTCGTGGCATGTCAGGTAAATTACAGGCAGATCCTCTGTTTCAGGGGCTAACTCGCCCTCCCATGTTATTTGGTGTCAGTTACATGTATTTTGTACTGAACTCCAGTATTTGCATGTTGTTTTACATTAATACCGCCAGTTTCGTTATTCTGCTACTGGTCTTCCCGATGGTGCATGGCATCGGCTATTTGGTATGCCTGAAAGAACCGCGCGCTATCGAAATTACGCAGACCAAGCTCTCGACCTGTCCACCAACATTTAACCGGTCGTTTCATGGTTACACGAATTCGTATGATCCTTACTGAGCAGGAATGTTATGTCGTATAATCTCAAGCGTCGCAAAACCGTCAAGCATGACGTTGCTGATCGAGAGGTATCGGCGTCAAAATTCATTCCTTATTTTTGCCATTTTGATGAAGAAACCATCCTGACAAAAAATAAGGAATTTATCCAGTTCATCAAGGTTGAAGGGTTTGCGTTTGAAACGGCGGATGACGAAGATATCGATATTAAAAAAGCCGTGCGCAATTCCATGCTCAAAAGTTTGGGTTCGGGTAATATTGCCTTATGGTTCCATACGCTCCGGCGTCGGCAAAAGGCATTTCCCGGTGGCCAGTTCAAAGACGGATATGCCAAATATATTAATGATAAATGGTTGGATAAACAGTCGCAAAATGAGAGCTATATCAATGAGCTCTATATCTCGGTTTGTTACAAGCATGACACCGCCGGGGCTGCGAAGTTTGAGCATATTTTCAACCAGCTCTTACAGACAACCAATAAGGAATCGCGCGAAAGCGCGATGAAAGAGCAGCATAAGGAGCTGAAAGAGACCGCTTATCGTATCACGGCTGCGCTGAAAGATTATAATGCACGCATTCTCACCTGTATTAAAACCGATCATGGTGTCTATTCCGAGCCGCTCGAATTTTTGAGCAAAGTTGTCAATGCCGGTGAAGGTCAGCCGATGCTGGTGCCGACGATGGATATTTCCCATTATCTACCAACGGTGCGGCTCTATTTTGGGCGTAAGGCGATTGAAATTCGCACCCCAACGCGCAAGCGTTTTGCGGCGTTGTTGAGTATTAAAGAATATGCGCAGGCCACCGCAGCCGGCATGATGGATGCCTTTTTACAGCTGCCGTTTGAGCTGATTGTTTCTCAGTCATTTACCTATATTAATCGTCAGGTGGCGATTGAGAAAATGCAATTACAACAGAGGCGTATGATGCAGTCGGAAGATGTGGCGGTCTCACAGGTGGCTGAGATCAGTGATGCGTTAGACATGGCAATGAGTGGTCATGTGGCCTTTGGCGAGCATCATTTAACCATTCTGTGTATTGAAGACAGTTTGCGCGGGCTGGAAGATGCAACCTCTATGGCCATTGCCGAGTTGACCAATCTGGGCATCAATGCCGTGCGAGAGTCGTTTATTCTGGAATCATGCTATTGGGCGCAGTTGCCAACGAATTATTCTTTTGTTGCCCGTAATTCGACGATTAATTCGATGAATGTGGCGGCCTTTGCCTCTTTACATAATTATCCGGTGGGCCGGATTGCCCGTAATCACTGGGGGCATGCGGTGACCGTGTTTGGCACAACATCGGGTACTCCCTATTTCTTTAATTTCCATGCGCGGGATGTTGGTCACACAACGATTATCGGTCCAACAGGGGCCGGTAAAACGGTGTTGATGAATTTTCTCTGTGCCCAGGCCCTGAAATTTAATTGTCGCATGTTCTTTTTTGATAAGGATCGCGGTGCTGAAATTTTTATTCGGGCGCTGGGTGGGAATTACACGATTTTGCGGCCGACGGAGAAATGTCATTTCAACCCGATGCAGTTACCGGATACCAGTGAGAATCGCTCCTTCATGTCTGAATGGTTCCAGTCATTAATGACGATTCACGGAGAGAGTTTTTCGGCAGAGGATATGTCTTTTGTCAATGAGGCCATTCGAGGAAACTATAAACTGCATCAGAGAGATCGATCATTACGTAATGTCGCACCATTTTTTGGCCTGGAAGGGCCGGGGACACCGGCAGGGCGCCTGCGTATGTGGCATAGTCAGGGTCAGTATTCCGGCATGTTCGATAATGATGAAGATCAGCTTGATTTCAGCCGGAATAATATCTTCGGTTTTGAGATGGGAGAAATATTGGCGGATAAGGTCAGTCTGGCGCCGACGCTTCTCTATTTATTCCACCGTATTCAGCTATCCTTAGATGGTACACCGACCATTATCGTACTCGATGAGGCGTGGGCCTTGATTGATAATGAAATTTTCGCACAAAAAATCAAAGACTGGCTCAAAACCATGCGTAAGTTGAATGCCATGGTGATTTTTGCGACACAAAGTGTGGAAGATGCATCCAAAAGTGCGATTAGTGATACATTGATTCAGCAAACGGCGACGCAGATTTTCTTACCCAACAGTAAGGCGACACAAGCCTATCGCGATATTTTTATGCTCAGTGAGCGTGAATTTAATCTGCTCAAAAATACAGACCCGGCGACACGATTCTTCCTGCTCAAGCAGGGTAGTGACGTAGTCGTTGCCCGGATTGATCTATCCGGCATGATGGATGTGATTAATATTCTGTCCGGTCGGGCGGAAACCGTGTCGCTGATGGAAGCGGCACGTGAGGAAGCGGGAGTGGATCCTAAAGACTGGATCCCGGTATTCCAACAAAAAGTCAATAAAATGCAGGAAGATATCAATTGATATAACAAAGCGCGTAACTATGGCGACCAGAATAAATAACAATAGACTGCCCAATCATCGTCATCATTCAGAATGTCACGGTGTTATTGCTGGAATGCGTCGGAGTAGTGGTCTCATCGTCACGGCTGGCCTCAGCATGATGATTATTATGCTGGCACTATTATCCGTGACGGGACCGTCTTATGCTCAGCATGCCGTTGAAATGATTGATATTGATGGTGGCTCCGGCACATCGATTGATGGCTTTCAAGGGATATTAGACGGCTTTCCTGCTATAGGTGAAACCGGCATTACGATGCGGTTGATCATCAGCGTGAAAGAAACGCTGGAAGCCGTGTTCATCGTATTTATGACCGGTGGTATCAATAATTTGATGATGGCGGTAACCAATGCATTGATTTTATTGGCGATTGCGATTTTTGGTGTGAAGGTGTCGTTGGGACTGACCCGTGTAGCCAAGGTTGAGGGGATGGTATTGCTCTTCAAAATTGGAGGTGTCGCCTATTTTATGGGAACTTTGGCGGCCTGGTATCCGGAACTGTTTAATTCCATGGATGATTTGATTGGCATTGTTTCTGCCGATTTACAGAACATTGTCGGTGGCGGTGCGTTTGGTTTTTCCTGCGAAATGCCGGATGGCAGTCTGCCAGATAGTATTGCGGCAGTGGTACCGGATGGTAATGCGGATCAATATCGCATCTGGTTTTTGCTCGATTGCCTGCTGGTCAATATTCTTGGCTTTGTCGGGGTCGGCATGGGGGCCAGTGTGGTGCTGGGGGTGATTCTCTCTTCCGTATTCAGTGGCTATATTGGCGTGTATGTGACCGTGCTGGGCATTGGCGCTTTTGGTGCGATGATTTTCTCGATTCTTCGGGTGGCGTATACCTATGTCACGTCATTGATTATTATCACCTTCTTACTTGCTTTGGCTCCGATGTTTATTCCACTGATTCTGTTTCAGGGGACGATGAAATATTTCGACCAGTGGATCAAGCTGGTGATTGCGTTTGCCCTGTACCCCATTATGGCAATCGCCTTCATCAGTATGATGACGATCGTTTATTACGAAGTGCTGTTTAAAGGTGAATATTCCCTGGGCTTTGCGCTCTCCGGCTATGAGGAGTACGCTGATTACAGCGCAGCCTTTGCCGATAATGTCGTGAATATCGGCGATTTCAATACCGATCATTTGCTGGCGGCTTTTGATGAGAAAATTCTGAGTAAAACCTGTTTTGAAGAAGCGCAGTTCTGGCAGGATAATGACCCGACAGAAACAGGTGATTGGCCTGATTGGCAAAAATGGTTCTTTAATCAGGGAACCGGGCCGGGTACGCATTCTCGCGGGAATGAAGAAATTGGAACCTGCACGGAAGTCGGGCTGGATCAGGTCTTTGATTATCGCTACCTGACGGAGACTTATGACCGGGGCGGCGGCGATGCGGAGACCATGGAAGCCGAATTGGAAGTAGTGAAAGCCATGCGCAAGCTGCTCTTCAGTTTCGTGATTATTCTGATTATCAGCTATCTGGCCTACACGCTGACACAAAACCTTGAAGCGATCAGCAAATTTCTGGTCGGTATGAGTTTCCGCCTGCAAGTGAACTTTTCAGTGCCTCTGGAGCGTAATTTCAATAATTTCCTCACCGGAGGGGTGAATCCAACAACGGGTCGGCAGGAGGGCGGTGTGCTGCAGCGCGGGATGGAGGCTTCCAGCCTGTTGCCGGGCATGCTGGAAATGCAGGATGGTGAAATGCCTGGGCAGCCGGTATTGAGCGCGCTTGGGGCATCGGCCGGAACGCATTTAATTCCTGGTTTGAATGATGTGCTTTATGCGCTGGATCGTCAGAATACGGATTCGGGCCCGGGAGTGACACAGGGTGGCCCTGCGCCTTTCAATGAATTAACCAATGAAGAGGATGAAGCAGACCTTCAAGCTCTTAATGAAGAAATTGATAATGCAGCTCAGGACGCGATGTTTGAACAAGGAAATTAGTAGACGATCGATTGTGTTCGTAAAGGGGTTGTAGATTGCGCCGTTACTCAACAAGCGCAACACATCTTCTTTCTATAACTCACTGATAATCTATAAAAATTTTACATTTGTTCCATTTTCCTATCACAAAACTTTAATACTACTGGGATATGATGAAGCTAATGCTCACTGTGTTGAGGGGGCCATGCGGCTTCAGCCTGCCATTATTGCGCTAATACTCTTTGTTGTGATCGCCCAGTCCACGGCGGCATATGCGCAGATTTGCCCATATAATCCCGGCGGTGCACCTGCTGCTCCCGTGCCGAATGTGACGGATTTTTCAGCTTGTCCTGGGCCGGATGAAGCAGGGTTAACCCACCGACTGGTGATTTGTGTACGGGCTGGCCTCTTAGAGGCGGTCGATGTGGTGTATGAAGCGGTTTATGACACGCTGGAGCAGGCGATTTATGCACTGATTATGCTCACTGTCATGATTTTCGGGATTAAATATGCCACGGGTATGGTGCAGAAAAAAGCGGGTGAGCTGATTCTGGAAGTCATCAAAATTGCGGCTGTAATTTATGTGGTCGCCAATTTTGATGACTGGATACCCAGCATTTACGAAGTGATGGATGATTTCCTTGATATTGTGACGTCGCCGCTCATGGCATCCAATGCCATGATGAATATGATGTGCAGCGACTCTACGGAGTTCTGGCCTCGCGTGGATTGTATGCTGGGAGCTTTTTTAGGCTTCGGCGCCATGTCAACAATTGTCTCCGGCATTATGGGGCTGGTTATGGCCATGCTGCTTGATAATTCTGACATTGGTGGACTGGCCTTTTTAGGCGGTGCTGCCGCAGGTATTACCTTCTTGCTGTCGATGGTACGCGCGGTGTTTGCCTTTTTAGTCGCCAATATTGCCGTGACCTTTTTAGCGATTCTGGCGCCACTTTTTGTGCCGATGCTGTTGTTGGAGCGTACCAAAAATTATTTCACCAAATGGACGCAATCCTTCATGTCTTACATATTACAGCCCGTATTCCTGTTTGGGTTTTTGGCGTTATCGCTGGTCGCGATTGATAAAGCGATTTTTACCGGTGATGTATCACTGGCGACCATCATGTTTGGTCAACCGGTGGCTTCCGTCAATGAATGGAACTGCATGATGGAAAATTATTACAATGTGCGGGTAACGACGGAAGAACAAATAGCCTTTTGGGCAGGCGCGCAGATGGAAGATGGTGATGAAATGCGCCAGGACACGCAGGTGGGAACGATTGATGTGCCGGAAAGTAGCACGCAGATGATTCCTGAGGCGATTGGAACCGCCATTGACGGGCCGTTGGGCAAAGTGCTGGATCCGGCAATGAGCGGGATGATGGGGCTGACGGAGGGGTTTATGACCTTCGGGCAGGCCGTGGTGGTGGTCGATGAGGATTTGATGCTGCCGATCATGATCCATTTCTTTGCCTTGGCTCTGATTTGTTATCTCCTTTACATGCTGCTGGAGGTGATTCCGGAAATTGCCCGTGATGTGGTGGGTGTATTCAGCCATGCGAAGCTCGGTACGTCGGCCATACCGGGGCAGTCACTGGCGCAGCCCTTGATGAATAATGCCTCGAACCTGGCATCCAATGTCTATCAAAATGTTGGGAATCGGAACTGATATGATGAATCGATATCTCAACCCCACCTTGTTGCCAGCTAAGCAGATGGCACTTGTCTTCTGTCTGGTGCTTTTATGCCTTGGCAGTATTTCCACGGCTGCAAATGCCGAAGACATTATTTGCAATACCGATGACAGGTTTCAATGCGACGAGCCGGTCTGTACCGGGGAAGAGGATGGTTTTCTCAGTATTTTAACGGCTGAAATTCGCGCCGTGCTCGATAATGCCTGGCAGGAGATGTATACGAATATTCTGATTCCGTTTACCGATATTGGGGCGGCGGTGATCACACTCTACATCATGATCGGCGGCATTATGTTTGCCCTTGGCATTTTGAACATGTCGCTCGGTGAGATCAGTAAGCGTGTCATTAAACTCGTGGCAATCGGTATATTTCTGCAAAGTGTGGCGGCATTCAATACGTATATTGCGCCGTTTTTCCGCGATGGGGTGGATGAGATTATTCTGGCCATGACACAAACCATGGCGGCCTTTATCGATCCGGGTGGAGATTATGTCATTGCGACGCTCAATACACCCAATGTTGGGCCGTTTACGGCATTGGATATGCTGATGGCGCGTCTGCTCGCCGGGCCAACTATCATGGTGTTTGAGGGTGGTATTAATGCTAATCCGAGTTATGGGACGGCCGCCTCGATTATTTTTGGACTGGGAATGGTGTTCGTCTTCGCCATGATTGCCCGTGCGCTCTGGGTGTATCTGATTTATCTGCTGGCGACGACATTGCTCTTCGGTCTGGCGCCAATTTTTCTTACCTTCATGCTTTTTGAACGCACGAAAAATCTGTTCAATGGCTGGCTAGGCCAACTGGTGAACTTTTCACTCCAGCCAGTGATGATGTTCAGCTTTATCGGTTTTTTCTCCGTGATGATGATGCATTCGCTCACCGATCTGCTGGAGCAGCAGGTCTGTTTTGGGGCGATTGAACGCGGAGTGAGTGGCAGTAGTGTGGAATCGCGTGGTGCGTTGCCTGCTTACGATACCGATCAGCCAGTGTCCGTACGCTACACGATGGAAGGGCCGGAATGCCAGGATGGTGATGTCTGGTTGCCATGTCCGGATCTGGATGCTTTTCCCATCGATATGATTGATATGTTTGTCTTTTTATTGCTCGGTTATATCGCCTTTACTTTTTATGAGCAGGTGGCAGGGATCGCTAATGATGTCGCTGGCTCCTTTATTGATCTGGAGATTGGCAGCCCGATTCAGGAGGGAATTAATAATGTGGCGCAAGCGCCGGCCCTTGCCTTTGGGGCGGCGATGAGGGGCGAGAGTATGGCCAGCGCCGTTGGCTTGCGACCCGGGTTTTTTGAAGGAAATATTTTTCCAACTTCGAATAACAGGAATTAACAGCGCCTATGAGTGAGAAAATGCCGCATTACCGACGATTGAGCTATTGGCTGCTGGCGCTAATGGTGTTTGCCGGTTGTGTGTCGATTGCTTCGCCCTCTGTTGCGACCTCCGAGAGTTTTGTCTGCAATACGGATCCACAATTGCAATGCGAAGCGGATGATGGATTGTGCACAGGCGATGACGGTATGCTGTCTCAATTGGTTGAGGCGATACGCACCACGCTCGATGATACCTGGCAGACGATGTATGACAGTGTCGTTGCCGGGTTTTTCGGCGCCGTTGGAGCACTGGCCATGCTGTATATCATTATCAGTGGTGTTATTTTTGCCATTGGTATGAGTCCCCTCTCGCTGGCGGAGGTCGTCAAGCGGTCACTCAAGGTGGCGATTGTTGCCGCCATCTGCGGCAGTTCTGCATTATTTGCCGAGTATGTCATGCCATTGCTGCGTGGAGGAGCCGATGAGATTATTGCGGCAATGACGACAGAAATGGTGACCGTGTTTGACGATGGCAGTTTTGCGATGACGGAAATAGGGGATGCGGGAGCCAATCCATTCACCCCGATTGATGTATTGCTTGCCCGATTATTCTCCGCATCCACAGTGCAGATTTTCGAGGCCTCACTCAATACGAATGGGATTTGGGGCGGGGCATTTACCGGGCTGTTTGTCATTGGCGTGCTGTTTGTTTTTGCGGCGCTGGCACGGGCGATCTGGGTGTATTTAATGTCGTTGCTGGCCTTGACGCTGCTTTATGGTCTGGCCCCTATTTTCATCGCTTTTCTTCTATTTGAGCGGACGAAAAACCTGTTTAATGGATGGTTGGGGCAGGTGGTCAATTACACGCTCCAGCCCGTGTTGATGTTTACCTTCATTGGGTTTTTCGTGATCCTGATGATTGAATCAATGGATGAAATTCTGAGTACCGAGGTGTGCTTTGGAGAAGTTGAGGCAACGCTCATTGGCGATGAAGGGAATGAACGCGAGATGGTGTTCTCAGACGGCAACGGTAACCCACTGCGCGTAGTGTGGGATATTTCCGGGCCAAAATGTATTCAGCCTGGGACAAATCTGGTGGGGCCTTGCCCCGGTCTTGATGCCTATCCGCTTGATCCCCTCAATGTCATCACCTTCATTATGTTGGGCTTTGTCGCTTATTCATTCTACGACCATGTGCGAAGTATGGCACAGGATATTTCCGGATCGTTTGTTGATCTGGAAGCGGGTAGTCCCATCAACTCGGCTGTGAATCAGATCGGCACCATGCCTTCAAAAGCGATGACGGCGGCGATGGAAGGTGGAGGTATGAACGGCGTGATGCAGGCTGTCGGGTTGCAGCGACGAACATAGCATCTAAGCGCTGGCCAATTTTGAGCGAAATTACATAACGTTGTTCGCTGCTCTGTATACGTTCAGCACATATTATGCTAATTAATGGACTATTAGGTTTTACAATCTACCTCTATAGATATCATTCGATGATATGGTTTGGTTAGGGAGTGACACAGATGAAGTTGTTGATGCTGCCGTTAATGGCGTTATTCCTCGCAGCATGCAGTGGCAAAACGCATGAACTTAAAAGCCCGTGTGCCGGTGCTGATGACAGCCCCTGTGGGCCTCGCTATAACGTTAATGACTGGTGGTTGAAAAAACACCCCGTTATTGATGCATAAGCCGATCACTTTATTTCTGTCTATCGTCTTCAGGCCATATTTATAGTTAAGCGTTTATGGTTGCGCAGAAACACGTGATGTTTCACAGGCGACGGTACGCAGATGTGGGCTGAAGCCCGGTTTTGTGTAGTGATATCCGAAATCGGCTATAAATTCGTGGTTTCGCCCGTATTTCATAAACAGCATTAGCGAACTGCGCGATGCGTATGTATCGCGATTGACGTTATAATTCCTTTGCAAGGATGAGTGTGAAAAGGTTGTGAGTTATCTACAGCCGTTAAGCCGCTCTGGGTATTGGGCTGGCATTGGTATCTATGCCTTTGAGCTCTTGCAGCGTATGAGCCGTATCGCATAGATCACTCAGCGATACTTGTGCCTGTTTAAAGGAAGGAACCTGTGGCAAATCATTCATCTGTTCCAGGCTCGAAAAGATAGTCGCGTGATCAAGCAAGCGTGCAACGGTCTCATGGCTGCCGATGGCGATTAAGCTATCTCCTTGCAGCCGCAATTGATACATGCCGCTGATGCTCCACAGCGCTTTAATGGCCTGGTGAAATGCATCATAGCGCTCATGAATGATCTGGAGGGCGGGAGTAACCTGTTCCAGTTCGCTGCATGACAGTTCAAGGCCGTACAGCATGTTATCATCGTCTGTTTGATATTCATGGATGTTGTTGCCACAGGGAATACAGAGATGATAACTCAAATAGCCCGGCAGGAGCATAGCGGCGGCAGGGCTGTGATTGGCGATGCGCAGATAACGCTCGTCTGGATCATCATGTGTTGCAATGTCAATGACGAACTGACCGAAATAAGCCAGCAGCGAGCTTTGGCCAATTAATGCATCAATCATCTCCAGATGCGTGTCTATCGTCATTCGTTCTTATTCTCTTTGTTGGTCACGAGCTTGGAATCTAACGCATCCGAGTGAGTGACGCCTTGTGTGTTTGTACGCAGCATGGAGTATCATCGGACTGTTACGTTTTTGTTAAGTGTGTGTGTCAACCGCATGAAAATTAAGCGGCGCCTATTCCCAATATCATTTTTTCAACGATCATAACAGCTTATCATGAATGTTAAGCTTTCTTTAGCAACTATCATGTATCATATACTATATGTAGGGCAGATTTTGTTGGTGGCAGCCTCTCAAATTTATATAAAAATTTATATAAATCAGTAGCTAAGCTGTCACAAAAACTTAACTAAACCCATGTTGAATAATCAACATATTGTGGTAGAGTAAAACTGTGGGGGATACATAGTTAATCAGTGGTTAGCTATATAAAACGAGTAAAGGAGTAAATCATGACGTTGCTAAAGAGCTTCATAGTAGATGAATCAGGGGCTACCGCCATTGAATATGGCTTAATTGCCGCATTAATCAGTGTTGCCGCAATTGCGGCGCTGGGTACTGTGGGTGACAATTTGGATACCACGTTCTCAGCTGTTGCGACTGAGTTGCAAGCACCTGAAGAGTAATCATAAACTTGTGACTGTCAGGCGATTTTTTGAATGACCTGACGCCAAAAGGCCGGGCTTGCCCGGCCTTTTTTTGTTCCTGATATTTGTTGTCATCGTTCCGTTGTTTGCAAAATGCGTATTTCGCTTTATCTAAGCATCTATGAAAATTGCAATTCAGATGGAGCCGCTACGTGCGGTGAATTTTGCCAAGAGCACCAATGGAGCATTGCTGCGCGAGGCAGTGCGGCGCTATGGCCGTGTGTTTATCTATCAGCCTGAGATGTTGAGTTTTACAGCAGCAGGTCTGAGCGCGGATGGCTGCTGGATTGACGCGAAAGAAAACGAGCTTGAAGAGCGCTCACCTGAATCTGTGATACTAAATGGTATGGATGTGCTGCTGATGCGCCAGGACCCGCCATTTGACATGCGCTACATTACCGCAACCTATCTGTTGGAATCATTAGCGGGGCAGGTGCGGGTGCTGAATAACCCGGCATCGGTGCGTAGTTACCCGGAGAAGTGGATTCCGACGTTGTTTCCGGATTATACGCCGCCAACGCTTATCACCCGTTCACCCGATGAATTGCGACGATTTGCCGAGGAGCATGGTAAGGTGGTGGTCAAGCCGCTTTATGCATTTGGTGGTGAGGGGATTCTGGTGCTGGAGGCGGGGGATCGTAATCTGGTGCCGGCGATGGAATTGCTGCTGGCGCGCTATGATCTGCCATGCGTGGCGCAGGCTTATCTGCCTGCGGTGACGGAAGGTGATATTCGCATTTTGCTGATTGATGGTGAGGTGGTAGGGGCATTTCGTCGGGTGCCTGTCACCCATGACCACCGGGCGAACCTGAGTGCAGGCGGACAATTGGCTGAGGTGGTTCTCACGGATCGGCACAAGGCGATTTGTGAGGTTGTTTCGCCCTTTTTGAAAGAGCACGGGCTGTTTTTTACCGGGTTGGATGTGATTGGCGATTCTCTGACCGAGGTGAATGTCACCTCGCCGATGGGCATCACCCAAATTGAGCAACTGACGGGGCAAAATCTGGCGGTGCATTTTTGGGATAAGGTAGAGGCGATGGGCTAGTTATTGCCAGCACAAAGCCATTTATGCATAACTTATACAAGGGCTTTCTCTCCCTATCGCCGTTTTAGGCAATTTTCTCAATAGTACTATTCAGTTAACGTGAATAATTAAGGAGAGAATCATGCAAAAGCATCTTTTAACCGCAGCTATTACGACAGCTCTAACGACTGGTCTGTACACAGCAAATGCTCAGGCGGCAGATAGCCTCGCAGGTTACGAGGATGATTCGTATATTGTTGTAAGCGGAACTATCGATACATTGGAAGATGACAGTTTTACCATTAATCACCAAGGCAATATTGTCCATGTAGATTTTGATGATTGGGGCTGGGATTGGGATGGTGAAGACCTTCGCCATTACCTGCAAAAAGGGGAGCAGGTTGTTGTGAGTGGCGAGGTGGATAAAAACTGGTTCTTAGAAGATGAAATTGAAGCCAATAACATCTATTTCCGTCAAAAAAATGACTACTATTACGTAGCAGATATGAACCCTGCTTATTACAACACATTTGACTCCACTCAGAAAATGCATGACGGTAGTTATATGTCCGTTCGTGGAACAATCACTAAAATGGATGATGATGAGCTTACCTTGAATTCGCAGGGTAATATGCTTCAAATCGATATATCCAACTTGCAATACGACCCCTCAGATACACAAAAAGCAACTCGGGTGAACGTTGGGGACCGTGTCTTTGTCTATGGTGAAGTGGATAAAGATATTTTTGAGAAAAAAGAAATCGAAGCGGATGCCATGGTGAAGTTGAATAAGGTTAACAAAAATAACCGTACCAGCATGAACCAACAATAATGTGTGCTTTATAAGCTATTGCTGCCATGAAGGCTGTGCCTTCATGGCAGTATAATTTTGTAGAAGAATGTGAAGACGTGGTGGATGGTAGCTGACTACTCATCAATACCTGTCGTGCAAGATAACCTTTACGAGCAAATAGACACTTACAATCCTGCATTGGAAGAGGCACAGGCGATTAACGCCTCCTAATGTTGCAAACGCTATACTTCGGCGGCATGTGCCGCGAATCATTAGACTTGCGGAAACAGCAATCCTCGTTATATTTCACCTCCCAACGGTGTGGGGCTATAGCTCAGCTGGGAGAGCGCTTGCATGGCATGCAAGAGGTCAGCGGTTCGATCCCGCTTAGCTCCACCAAA
>CAYSXY010000050.1:0-15634 GCA_964435165.1 uncultured Rickettsiales bacterium | reverse complement strand
TAGGACGCGACGCGCAGTCGCGCTTGCTAGTCGATTCCACTATATATGAAAATAAAATGAATCGACTATAGAATGCCAAATCGATGACGATTTCGACGCCTCGTATCTTGATGGCTCTGGATTGTGCCATCATGACATATCCGGCAGGTTTCGCTTGCCATTCCCGCCTGCACCAGTATCCTTAACCCGTCGGGGCGTAGCGCAGTCCGGTAGCGCACCTGCTTTGGGAGCAGGGGGTCGTAGGTTCGAATCCTATCGCCCCGACCATTCATCATCAAATGCTGCAAGCAGCATTTGATGATTGATATTGAAGGGCTTGTAAGCCATATTTTCGCTGACTAATAATTTCCAGGTCGCATATAGGTCGCACCAGAAATAAAAACCGGAGCCAGTGTGCTTATACCCTCGGCTATAGATAGCGTCATGCAGTTCTAAGCATTACTTGATGAATGATTCACCTCTTATTTAGTTATCACCTGTCCTCCATTCAATGAAGCAATGTCTGATACATCTACGGCATGGTTTTTCCTGATCTGCCAAAGATCATATGCCTGCTGTATAGTCAGCCATGTTTCCGGTGAGGTGTTGAATGCCTTGCCTAGACGCAACGCCATTTCCACCGTCACACCAGTATGACCGTTAATCAGGCGAGACAGCGCCTTACGCTCAACACCGATATGACGGGATAACGCAGCAATGGTCATCTCTAGCGGTTCCATATATAGTCCCTGCAATACTTCGCCGGGGTGTGGAGGTTGGTGCATACGGCTCATGGCCTGTCTCCTCAATGGTAATCGAGATAATCCACGACATAGGCATTGCCATCTTCAAACCGGAATATGATCCGCCAGTTACCGCTTACTTTTACTGCCCAATGGTCTTTTTTATCTCCTTTGAGCGAATGAAAGCCGGAGCCGGGAAAGTTCATATCCTGCACTGCCTGTGCCGCATCCAGAAGCGCGAGTATCAACCGGAGTTTCGCTTTATGTTTGGCTTGTATGCCTTTGGTAGAGCCTTCCGTGAAAAACTTCTCCAGCCCTTTATGTGCGAAACTTTTAATCACTCATTCGCTCCAATAGGATTATTGTACCACATAGTGGTATATACTGGCAATGATTAAGTGTACCTGGTTGTGGTATAATCTAGGCATACATTCTTCATTGCATTCCTGTATTTCAGCCAGATCGTATCTATGGTGCGCGCGGATATACTGATGCAAAACCGCAACGAGCATATCTTCTCACCCCGATCATTGATTAGTAGTAGCTGCAGATTCGGAATGGGCCTTATGTTGTTGATTCTCGAATGTTCCCTATCTGACAATTCCACATAAAAGGTTGTTTTCATAATAATAATTTTGGCTTTAAATCCATTCATTCACCAACCTTCTTTGTCAATTCGCGTAGATAATTAGGCGCCTCGTGTGGATATATCAGCGTGTTCCGGATATGTTGGTCAAACTGCTTGTGAAAGGCCTCGACCTGCTTCGGGATATGAAAGATGAGGTGATAAGAGCCAATCCACAGCGATGCCTTTTGATGTCCATACAGGATGAACATCGGCGGTTTGTTACGCAGCCCGTCATAAAGATACATTTGATGTTTAGGGTAGGTTTCTTCCAGCCGATCCGCCAATGCGAGAAGCTGTCGCTGCCGTGCTTCCAATGCCAGTTCCGACCAGATATCATGTCCATAGGCAAAAGTTTCGATATTGACCAGAGGCGCGCACATCTCAACGGATATATGCTCGATTTTATCCCGGTAAGAGTGACTGAAGGCGTCAACCTTCTCCGACGTCAGGCCGTGATGTTCATAACGATCCTTATATTTGTACAGCAGCACATCGATCGTTGCCATGTGATCAGGAAAAAAGAGACAGGCCTGACGCAACTTCGTGTCTGTCATTTCGGTCGATAGCCATTGATGCAGCGGGTCTTTATCTTTGGAGGCCTGCTCGGTCTCAGCCACTTGCAGCGCACTTTCAATAATCTCGGAGACTTTGTTCTTCTCGTTGGAAAGGCCCAGCAACCAATCCGATGTCACATCCAGATGCTCTGCCAAGGCCACTATCGTATCCAGTCGGGGGAGACGAATATCCTCCCCCTTTAGCAAGTCTGACAGCGTTGAGCGCGCTATTCCTGTCTGCTTCGAAAAGCGAGCCGGAACGATATCCTGTTCTTTAAATGCCTGGTTCAACCGCTGCTGAAAAAGGCGAAATTGTTCTCTAACGTGCATCACTCATGACAGAATAGTTCATAATGCTAACAATCTATCATCGGATCGTTATACAATTTTTAAAAAATAAAGAATTTTGTTCTGCAAATCTAACAATTGACCATTTTTGTTCGGTGCAGGCGCCAACCGTTACATAGGTTTCCGTATGAAAAATAACGATTATCTGTAATTTCCCGCCTGACACAGATGCACAGCCCATGGCAATAATAAGAGCGCCACGGAGCCATATATGGTTAGCACGCCGACGTATCTGTTCAACCCCATCAATAACAAAACAATAGGATGGTGACGATGTCAGACCATATGAACACTACAGATGAATCCTCTCAGGACATCATTGATCGTTTCGGCGAGTATTATCGAGAAAGAACGGGAGGAAAACTTTCTTCCTCCGAGGCATGGACAAAACTGAAAAGCATGACATGGGAAGGCGCGCCCATTGCCACATGGATCGCGCAGTATGACAGAGGAACAAGCGTCGCAGAACTCATTGATGCCAATGAAGGAGTCACACCTGCCGATATTATCGCCGTACCAGATGATGAAGATGCTCTTGAAGCTTATTATTTTGACGTGGGCGCATCGGTTCTGGGAAGCTATGCCTCACTTCATGCCTTGCCGCACATTGATGCGGCCATTACTCAACATTCTGTCGATGCACCCTCATATAACGCAACCAAAAAGGCCATTTTTCAATGCGCCGAAATTGCCATGCAGAATATGATTCTGCTGTTGGACAGGCTCTCAGACAATCTGGAAGAAAAGAGTTATGAGCGTGCGGCTGTCAACATGCTCTGGCTCGGCGCCTATCATGAGACGCTAGCAAAGGTGACAGGAATCACCTTGCGCCAAGGTCGCAGCGGCCATGATAAGGATGTGATGCTGGACATCACAGATTCGCCAACCCATGCAGAACTCATCGCGGCAAGGCAACGGTGCGACGTCGTTATACATGCGCTGAACGAGGAGGACATCGTCTCCGTCGACATTTTTATGACCAACAACCGAATGGATAACCCGCTTTATCGCACCCTGCATCATACGGTGCTAGGCAATAGCCTGTCTGATTACTGGTCCAGAATACTGGCCAGCCCAAGTGCTCAGACTGAATCGCTCTCGCCAGACCGACATGATCGCAGCGCAGCGTATGTTGAATTTGTTGGCACTGCACATCTCAAACAAGCCGTCACACAGTTGCAGGTGGTCGATAGAGATGGCTATTTCACACAATTCCGCGGCCTGCATCAGATACCGGAGATTATGGTTGATTTAGGCATCAAACATATCAGACAGGCGATGGCAGATATCCATGATGGTCACCTGGCTCACGCCGCTTATCATCTGGCGACGACCATGCCGTATTTCGCCATCATGCGCGATGCCGTTCTGCCCATGCAGCGCTCACTCTCAACTGGTGCCTATCAGGATTTCAGACCATTTCTGGGCGAGACCAGTGGCAGTCATTCGGAAAATTTGCGCAAAACAACGTTTTTAAGGCTCTATCCGGAGCTTTGGGAGGCTCTGGAAGCGCGTGTGGCTGCGCGTGCTGCTCTGGCAGGGCGCTCTGTGGAAGAAGAAATACGCTTCATTGATGAGAACAGGTTTAACGAAGATGATCGGGAGGCAATGCATCTGGCGCAGATATTTGACCATGTGGCTGATTTTCGCGCGACGGTGTTGGAATGGACGCTGCACCATTTCAACTTTGTGCGGACGCAGCTGGGTACAATCGCGTCGTCTATTTCCAGATCGCCTAAAGGTGCGGATGTTGCCGAGCATTTCCTGGAGATGCGCCATGGCGAAGAACATGATCCATACGTGCCATTATTGAACGCACGCGGCATTCCTGCTTACACGCCTACCCCGCCCGTGAACTCTTTAGCCCATTATCATAAAAAAGGCGCGAATGATAATCCCTCTGGCGATCAATTATTGCTTGGGCTTATCAGCGGAGCCACGCAAGAAACATTCCAGGATGTCGAAAAGCGCGCAAAGATTATTCCTTAGCGTATGTCCTGCCGCGCGCAAAGCGCAGCGTAGATGCTAATACCATAGACCTTGGCCCATGGGAGTTTACTTGGCACGGGAAACCACTGATTTAAATAACCGCCTATGCGCTTTGCGATAGAGCATAAACTCCGGATGCCACTGCACGGCAAGGATGAATTGTTCGCCGGGATTATCACTTTCAATTGCCTGAACGATGCCATGATCATCTTCCGCGACGATTTTCAGGTGCTTGCCTAATGCATTAATCGCCTGATGATGCAAACTATTGACCGACACAGCTGACTTTCTCTGAAATATACCTTTCAGTATACCGTCATGGAGAAGTGTGATGCGACGCCTTGCAAAAATTTTCCCCAGCAGACTATCCGTCGGTATAAATGTCTCGTAAAAATCTCGTGCGTCCTGATGCAGTGTGCCTTCTTGCACCACATTGATCATCTGCAACCCTCGACAAATGCCAAATAACGGTTTGCCATGTTTTATTGCATGCGTAATGACTGTTTTTTCCAACGTATCGCGTTCCGGCTCGATATCGATACTGGCGATATTTTCCTGTCCATAGCATTGCGGGTCAATGTCAGCGCCGCCAGAAATAATGTAACCATCACATTGCTTATAATCCCTGCCATTCAATGCCGTGATTCGCTGGGCTTTTCCTCCGGTGCACAGAACGGCCAACCATATGCACCACCACATGAAATGGCCCTTGCGTGCAGAGGTAGTCACACCAATCAACGATAGATTTCCTGACATGATCACTCCTGAATATCTTGTTGAATGTAGCTGACCCAGTCTGATTCGGATGCAAGCCATCGCGCCTGGTGTGTTTGCCATTGCCGGATCAGTTTACGCAGGCGTGTTTCATCTGCCGCTAGCGCCTCTACCTGCAGCCAGCGCTCCCATTCCGTATTAAATGACCAGTGTTCATCGGCCAATTCGCAATTAGGCAGCCTGTAATGGAAGGTTGGGCGTTTATTTATTTTTTGCTTCTCTCCATATAGTTCTTTCACAAGCGACTGATTGATAGTGGCAAAGAGAGGCAGCATATCCAGCGCACGATTGCGCGTTGGGTTGTGCTGGTGATAATCGCGAATCAATTGCTCCATATCTGGTTTATATGATTCATCAAGCACTAACGCGCGATAGGATGCAGGAAACGGATCAATAAAGCTGGTCACCCTGCGCGACATGTCAATCTTATGCTGTTGTTTGAGCCAGGCATCCAGCAACAAATAGCTTTGTATATGGCGCAGAATGTATTCAACCTCGAACGATGCCACTTCGGGATTGATATGGAGTCCAAACGCGCTGTAGAGATGTTCTTTCGTATCGGTTGCCCCGGCTTTTTGCAGTTCTTCTCGCACTTTTTCCATTTTCGGCAGCTCACTGATGGCAATGGGGGGCGAGACAATTTCAAACGGCACAAGCGTAGTTGCAAGATTGCCGATGATTTTTCCGGCGTGAATGCTTACCTGATCGATAAGATTATCGTCATCTTTTGCCTCCAACGCGCCTATGTTAGCCGCAACTTTTTTCAGCGGCATCGCATCGAGTTCAAGCGTAAAATCTCCCAGAGCCGTTTGCTCCAGCTTGATGACGGCATCGCTCACATTACTCATCTGCCCACCGAAAAGACGTTGAATGATATCTGCCGCCTCGTCTAATGGCACACCGGCATATTCAATCTCCAAGCCAACCCGGCGCTCATCTCCATCTGCGTTTAACTTGGGTGCCTTATCCACAATGCTTTCCTTATTCATCGTTTTTGTTCACTTCTGCACTGCCCACCAACTGCCCTGAACATATGGCATGCACGTAGTAATCATGTCGCTATTTCACCAGCGGTGCCAATTAAGCCGGAATAGCCCGATCTTATCCTTCAATCTCCAGCATCACCTCATTTCGGCGCAGGAAGGGTAAGGTCCAGGGTGGGTCATAAAAAGCGTAAACTGGTGGGCCAATTGGCTGCAGATCATTAGTGTCGATGTAGCGCCTTAGTGCGGCTTCATGCTCTGCTATATTGTCATTGCTATTTCTGCCGGAAAATTCAATTACCGCCATGCGTTTTGCCGGAACTTCTTTCAACGTTACCGCACTGTTGCGAGGAGTAGGTAACGTCTCCATCGTATATGCTGATGGCATCACGAAACTGACCCGCCAGCGGTTGCCCAGGCTATCATCCAGCGCCTGTTGCTGCACCGGCGCCGTCATGGCAATCTCCTGACTCGCCTGCTGTTGGACGGGGGCCGTCATCGCAATATCCTTCGTGGCCGTGTTGTTGCCGAAAATATAATCGGCAAGGAGACGAAATCCGTCACCAATAGCGTCCTCGCGCGCACCTGTCACCTCGACCTCGGCAATAATCTTGGGCTCATAGCGGCGAATTTCAATCGCGTCGGTTTGCGAGAGCACTTTATATACCGGTTGTTCGACGTCACCCACTAGCGGGCCTATCATACCACAACCGATCAGAAAGAGCGGCATTGATATTACGGCTATCTGCCATACGAGTCTCACTTTGATTCTCCCCTCCGATCACACGATCAAAGGTTTAGCATAGATGCTGCGATGAATATAGTATTGTCACGGAAGGGCCAGCATCATGGCGACTGTTTCAATCGCTCTATCACCTGATTCCATAAAATCAGTGCGTCAATCTGGCCATGCTCGCGACAATATTCGGCTTGCTCCTGTGCCTTTTCCAAGGCTGAATCACCATATTCTTCACGCCATTTTCTGGCTAATGTGCGGGCGGGGTGGCTTGTCATGTACTATTTCTTTAGTGTGATGAGTCTTGATGATTGATCGCAGCCTGACAATGCGCCAGCCGGTTAAAGCGCCAATTGGCAAACCAGCGATAAGTGGCATTCGCGATGGTACGAATACCCGGCAGAGCCACAATATACCCTAGCCAGCGCCAGCGCTTCAACTGCTTCCAGATGAGGATAAAGGCGTCGACACCGACATGCATTGTGCCCTGTGCATCCTTCGCATGAAGCTGCCGCAGGCCATCTTCCAGCGATATACCTTCCGCCTGCAATGCATCTTCAGAGATGGTGATATCTTCCCAGATAAAAACTTCTTGTGGGGCAATGTTCTTATAATGGTTTATCTCTTTGGAGCAGAGGCCACACTTACCATCATAATAAACTGTAATCATTGTATGTTACCGCTCCAATTAATTGCATACCGAAGGCTTTTGCCTGCCAACCTTCAATCCATACCCTCCGGATAAGCCCGGGATCGTTTTCCCTGCGGGGCTACGAACGCCATGCGTTCGCCGTCCTGCCTGTGCAGTCCGGATACTCATTCACCCACGCCTAATGGCGTGGCGCTCTGTCCTGAGAAACGTATAGAATTATTCCTGCTCCAACAGCAATAATTGTTCACCCGGCAGGGCGTATCCCAACACCGATTTGGCTTGCTCTTCCAACAGGTCAATATCCAGTGATTCATTTTGCAGATGTTTGACCCGCCATTCCAATTGCTGGCGCTCGTCGCGGATCAGCGCAAGGCCTTTTTCCAATTCGATCTTTTCCTGCTCCAGCACATAATAATTGAGCAGCCCCTGATCACCACCAATCAATTGAAATGAAAGGTAGACCGGCACGCTCATCATCACCAACCGTAAGATACGGCGATTGAGCCTGGCGATCAGCCCCAGATCATCCTGATGTTTGCGTGATATGGTTGCCTCCTCTGGCTGTCTGCCGCCAGTCACATCATCTGTGCGGCGGGCTCACACCCAATATCCCCCTGATGCAGCCTGCATCTGGCTGATGCGCCGCAATCCGTACCTAAGATAGTGTTGTCATGAGATGGAGAATGTGGCGAAAACGGCCATTTCTGAGAACCGGAAGCTCCAATGTATACTAATACATGAAAGCCGGAAGCACAAAAAATGGCAGTTTGCAGGCCATTAAACATCTTATGACATCGTTATATAGTCAGATATTTCTTAAGTTTCTATGAGCGACGCAGCAACGGGCCTGCGTAAAAAGCGGCCTTACCCAGCATTTCTTCGATGCGTAGCAACTGATTATATTTAGCCAGCCGGTCGGAGCGCGAGAGCGACCCGGTTTTGATTTGGCCGCAATTGGTCGCCACGGCAATATCGGCAATGGTGGCATCTTCCGTCTCACCGGAACGGTGTGATAATACTGCGCGGTAGCCATGCTTATGCGCCATATCCACTGCCTCTAACGTTTCGCTGAGCGTGCCGATCTGATTGACTTTAACTAACAATGCGTTGGCAATCTGCTTCTCAATCCCTTCGCGCAAGATAGAAGGGTTGGTCACAAAGAGATCATCTCCCACCAACTGGATGCGATCACCCAGCGCTTCTGTTATGCGTTTCCAGCCATCCCAATCATCTTCAGCCATCGCATCTTCAATTGAGACAATGGGATAGCGGTCAACTAAATCGCGATAATAATCGACCAGTTGCGCGGCATCGAGCTGCTTACCCTCGCCTTTCAGGTCGTAGATCCCGTTATCATAAAATTCGGATGAGGCAGCATCCAACGCCAGCAACACCTCATCGCCCGGCTTATATCCAGCTGCTTCAATCGCTTTCATTAGATAGGACATCGCGTCATCCGTACTCTGCAAACCCGGTGCGAAGCCTCCCTCATCTCCCACATTCGTATTGTGGCCATCGCTACTTAACAGCTTTTTCAAGTGGTGAAATATCTCAGCGCCTATGCGGATTGCATCCGCCATGGATTCAGCACCCACCGGCATGACCATAAATTCCTGTATATCAATGGGGTTATCGGCGTGGGCGCCACCATTGATCACATTCATCATCGGCACCGGCATGGTGCGGGCATATGGCCCTCCCAGATAGTGGTAAAGCGGCAGGCCACAGCTATCGGCTGCGGCGTGAGCGGCTGCGAGCGAGACGGCAAGCGTCGCATTCGCACCCAGGCGAGATTTATTATCCGTACCATCGAGTGTAATCAGCGCCCGGTCGAGCAATAGCTGTTGTGTCGCGTCCATGCCAGTCAGCGCATCGCTGATCTCTCCGTTGACTGCGTCCACCGCCTGTTGCACGGATTTACCGAGATATTTCTTTTTATCACCATCACGCTTTTCGACAGCTTCACGTGCACCGGTAGAGGCGCCGGACGGTACCGCCGCGCGGCCAAATGAGCCATCATCAAGGATAATGTCGGCCTCCACGGTTGGATTTCCGCGGCTGTCCAGAATCTGGCGGGCATGAATCGAGATAATATCGGGCATAGTATGTGATCAATCGGTTGAAGATGTTGTAATATATAGTGATTCTACATAATTCCTATACAGAAATTATGTGGTGGTTTACGCGCTAATAAGCGCGGCTCGCAGTCGCGAGCTATATAGCCATCATTTAATCACAACAGAAAATAAATAAGCGTGGCTACAAGCCTTCTAGCATTTGAGGTTATCACCTGACAATATGAATCATCTCTCTTATCCGATAAGAGGCTTGTTTATCGCCATTTTGTGATCCTGTCGTTGATTGACTGCCTTTTGACGCATTATTCAATCGATGGCGGAGAACGTAAATGGCCGGGGAGCATAGCCAAAATCCTGCCGAGCCGACTGATCGTGAAAGACCAAATCCTGCTCCATACGCCGTGCCATCTCTCCTGTCACATGCAATCCAGGCATGAGATATCCTGCCATATCCATCAATAGCGGCAAGGCGGGTACCTTGAATATGGAGACGGGCCTATCGATCGTCATTGCAATACGCTGCACCATCTCGTGATAAGACAGCACCTCGCCGCCGCAAAGCGTGTAGATTGTCCTAGGCAATGGCGAGGTTTGATGCAGGATCTGCATGATAGCTTGCGCCAGATCATCCACATGCACCGGTGTGCGCTTGCCCTGCGCCCTGCGGTAGACAGGGTAGCAATGAAAACGGCGCATGAAAGCAGCTATTCGCGCAACATTACCATCCCGTCCATAGCCGTAAATCATTGTTGGACGCAGGATAGTGAGCAGATAATCGTGTGTTGCGGCAAGATTGATCAGATGAGCTTCAGCATGCTGTAATTGCTGCACGACTTGTTGTTCGTTGCGGTTTTGACTGCGTGCCTTTCCCTCAATCGAGGTCGAGCTGAAGGCAATGAGGTGGCGTAACTGGCTGCCCGGAAGAAGGTCGGCCATCACCGATTCCATTGAGGATGCGGTATGCCATAGCGGCATGGCCGAGATAACCACACGCACCGAGGCCTGCTGGAGCAGCGCGGCCAGTGCCCCTTTTTGCTCCCAATCCAGCGTTGGTGTGGTGCAATGAGGATGATTCATCGCCAGTGGCTTGCGATGAATCGGCGCAACTACATGGTAGCCTTCTTCCAGCAACCGGTGTGTGATGCGATCACCAGTCAATCCCGATGCACCAAGCACAGCAATACGGTCAGTCGTCAACGCTATCGCCCCGTTTATGGACAGCATCAAGCGGTATATGCTCTTTTTTCAATGCGCGGGAAAGCGCAATGAACTGCACTAGCAACACTGCCAAAAAGGGAATGCCGCCGGATGCGGCAACGGCACGCATAAGCATACCAGTGGCTGCCACCTGCAATGTCGTATAGGCCAGAATGGCCAGCAAAGTTCCCCAGAAAAGTCGCGCCAGCACCGGTGGGCGTGCCTGACCATGGGAAGAAAACATGGCAAGCACGTAGGTGCCGCTATCGGCGCTGGTGACAAGAAAAATGAAGATCAATATTAATATGAGGGTTTGCAGCCATGTGGCCCATGGCAGTCCCCCAAGTAATGTATAGGTTACCTGATAGGCATCATTCACGGCTAATGTGGCCAACATCGCATTGCCATGCAGCGCCTGATGCATCGCCGCTCCGCCCATGATAGAGAACCAGACCAGGGAAAAGAATGTCGGCACCAGCACGACACCTAACATAAACTGGCGAATGGTGCGGCCTCGACTGATACGTGCGATAAACACGCCGACAAACGGCCCCCAGGCGACCCACCAGAGTAGCAGATTCAGTGTCCAGCTTCGCATCCACTCACCACCACCATCCAAATGGCGCATATTGAAACTGAGTTCGATCAATTGAGAGAGATAATCGCCGATTGCACCGACAGCGGTGCGAAGCATGAATAAGGTTGGCCCCCAGCATAGAATGCAGGCCATCAACAGGATACTCAGCAGGATATTCAGATCACTCAACCATTTAATACCGTGGCGAAGACCGGTCGACGCGGAAAGCATGAAGGCCAGTGTCAACACCCCCATCAGCCAGGGAAATAGTGATTGAACGTCGCCCCCACCGCTAAACCAAAGCGCGTTGACACCGCCCGACATTTGCAACACGCCCTGCCCAAGTGAGCCGATGACCCCAAAAATCACCGCCAGCACGGCAATACCGTCAACCAATAGCTTCACCATACGTTGGATAGGCGTTAATGGCGCCTCCGGGGTTGTTACCATGGCCAGAATGGGAGAGCTTGGCAGCATCGGCCAGCCATGGCGATAACTGAAATACGCAATTGTCAGCGCGCACAGCGCATAAATTGCCCAGGCATGGATACCCCAGTGAAACAGCGTGATGACAAAGGCTTGTCTCGCCAATGACGCTGCGTCAACTCCCTCCAGCGAGGGCGGCGGACGGTGAAAATGGTATAAAGGCTCCGCCGCTCCCCAAAAGACCAATCCGCTGCCCATGCCAGCGGCAAACAGCATAGCCAGCCATGAGGCCGTAGCATATTCCGGCTGCTCATCCTGGCGACCGAGACGGATCTGCCCAAAGCGACTCATCGCCAGGTACAGACATGCAACGATACACAGGCTGAACAACAATAGCAGGAGCCAGTCGAATTGTTGTTTAAACAGGTCATTACCCTGTTGCACCGCATGGGTGAAAGGCTCAGGACTGATGAGACTGGTGCCGACAATAACCAGTACTATCAGATGAAGATGATAGTGTTTGAGGATGGATAACATCAATAACCTGTGTGCGTGGTGTTCAGTGAATCACTGCGCCATCACCTTGCATCATCGTTATGAGAGCAATACAAAGCCATATGGTAGATGCCAGCATAACCACTGTCTTTCATGAAGCAACCCTCCACAGATACTAAGTTCATACGCGCTTTAGCCCATCGTGACATGCCTGGCACGCCTGCCGAGGCCATTACTGTGCAGCGCCAGTTGCGCGAGCAACTTATCCTTACGCCATCCTCGACGACGCCGCAGATCATTGCAGGAATTGATGTCGGCTATAATCGAATGCAACGTGTTGCGCGAGCATCCATTGCGATCATATCATGGGAAGGGTTGGCGCTGGTGCATCATGTGCGGACGGAACGTGCAGTCGATTTTCCATATATCCCGGGCCTGCTGGCGTTTCGTGAAATTCCTGTTATTCTCGATGCCTTAGCATTGTTGCCTGAAGCGCCGGGAGTGCTGATGGTAGACGGGCAAGGAATTGCCCATCCACGACGGATGGGTATTGCAGCGCATCTTGGCGTGATGCTGGACATGCCAGCCATCGGCGTGGCGAAATCCAGGCTTTGTGGTGAGTTCGAAGAGCCAGGGCCGCGCAAAGGCGATCAATCGCCATTGCTGGATGGAGCCGAGCAAATCGGCACTGTGCTGCGCAGTCGCAACCATGTGCGACCGCTCTTCATCTCACCTGGCCACCGCATGGATCATCACACCGCGGTTGATATCACAATGCATTGCCTGAGCCGCTATCGCCTGCCTGAGCCAACCCGGCTGGCAGATAAATATTCTAAAATCACTCATAATGAGTCGCGTTCACTTTAATGTGAGAATAATAATATACATACCCCCGGGTAAACCCGGGGTCGTTTTCCCTGCGGGGCTACGAACGCTATGCGTTCGCCGTCCTGCTCACGCAGTCCGGATACTCATTCACCCACGCCTAAAGGCATGGTGCTCTGTCCTGCGGAACGTATAGAGCGCTATCCCACGAGACGGTTTAGATAGCGCTGCAGGCGTGGAAATAATCCGTAACGCTCCACATGATCCTTGATTGCCTGCTCTTCCGCCTCGCGCGCGGCACGCAATTGCATGGCCATCTGCTGCAGCTCCTGCATCGTCGCGTCCGAATCAAGGGTTGCCATATGCCTGGCGTAAAACTCATGATAAAGCGACTGCTCACGGGCACAGAAGTCGCCATCGCTATGGAAGATCATTTCGGCAATATCCAGTAAATAGGCGCGATCCTGTTTACTCGTGATGCGTGGCCATATCTCGGACAAGGCGATTCTGTGCTCTATTTCATGGTACAGCCTGGCGCGTTGTTCGTCGCTCAAGTGCGGATTTTGATCCACCAGCATTTTGAGCTTCTGTCGCTCAGCATCAGCCAACTCGTGATCCGCCCATGCCAGAGCAATGATCCCTTCATACATCGCCATTCGGCTCTCTGTTATCTCCGCCATGATTGCATCACCCACCCTTTGGTTACTTCCCATCACTCTGCGTGAAGGATGTACCATACGCGAATCATCATTCCATGCAGGCTTATGCGATATTCTGTTCAGTCCTTATGCACCACACTGCTCATCACCTTCATGCTGAGCGGGTGCGGCACGGCCAAGCTGCCGGGTGAGCATGCCGGATATGAATATTCCTCCCCCCCGGTGATTGAGCCGGAGACTAGACTCAGCAAGATTCTCCGCACCCTTCCCGAACCGAAAACGCGTATCGTCCTGTCTGTCTATTCCTTTGAAGATCAGACCGGCCAGCACAAGCCCAATGATCGGTTTGGAGAATTTTCACGAGCCGTGACACAAGGCGGGCTCGCCATGCTCAACAAGGCCTTGCTGGATGCCGGTAATAATCAATGGTTCAAAGTGGTGGAACGCGGTGGACTGCAAAATCTGCTGCAGGAGCGCAGCCTGATTCGTGCCATGCGCGAGAAATATCGCCTGCCCACCGGCGAGAAACTGCCGGATATTGGTGCGCTTCTTTATTCCGGTGTTCTGCTGGAAGGCGGTGTAGTCGGCTATGAAAGCAATGTGCTCACCGGCGGCATTGGCGCGCGCTATCTCGGCATTGGCGCATCGACTGAATATCGCCGCGATGTGGTGACGGTCGCCCTGCGCGCCGTCAAGGTCGATAATGGCGAGGTGTTCCTGTCCATTTACACCACCAAAACCATCTTCTCCACCGGGGTGCAGGGAGGGATCTTCCGCTTTGTCGCGGTGGATAAATTACTGGAATCGGATGCCGGGTTCACTATCAATGAGCCACCGCAACTGGCGGTACGTCAGGCCATTGAAGCGGCGGTCTACGCCCTCATTATGGAAGGCACCAAGAAAAAATTGTGGGATTTTGACGACCCGAATGACGGCAAGCGGGCCATGGCGCAATATCTGCAATATACGGGCATCGCACCGCAATTGGCAGAGCAGGAAGCAGCCAAGCATTATGCACCACGCCTGGCGAATCTACGCAGCCCGCAGCCAGAACAATCGAGAGCGACCCCCGCTCCGCCGCAAGATCAGGCTGCGATGATGCCTCTCCCACCTGTGCCGCCACAGCAATCAGCACCACATGCGTCACACCCCTTGGCATCGCGCCCGCATACGCCTCAGGCCGGGCCTGCGTCTGCAGCTCCGCCACCGCCTACCCAGAACCAAATGCAGCAGCAGCCAGCCATGCAGCCGCTGACGCATTCCACTCAGCCAATCTCACGCCCGATGCCGCCACGGCAGGATTATCAGTTGCAGCGCACGGCCTATCAGATACCCACACAGACAGCCATGCCGCCAAACCAACACGCACAACCGCCATCGCGCCCCCGCACTCAGGCCGGGCGCACGGCTGCACCGTGGCTGCGGTGAAGTGACGACCACCACACCTTAAATAATTAATTTTTTAATATTTTTGGTGGACTTTTTGGCGAATGTCGCTATGACTGCTGTGCGGTCTGCAACCGGACAGCAACACGTGTGCTTTATGCCATTGTTGTAACGTCATTTATATGTTAAGCAGCCCGCCACATGCGGTGAGGTGCCGGAGTGGTCAGATTTTTTTTATTGTTAGACCATCTCTAAGACACGCTCGCCTCAAGCGCGGTGAGGTGCCGGAGTGGTCGAACGGGGCGGTCTCGAAAACCGTTGTGCGCCTTGCGTACCGTGGGTTCGAATCCCACCCTCACCGCCATTAACTTATAATGAAACTTGCTATGCCAGATAGCGCATCGGCAGAAAAGCCCAGTAAGTGCGGGCTTTCGAGCGGTTTCATTCCTGACCTTACCCAGCCCAAAACACCCCGTTTTCCTCTGTTTTTTCCTCTCTAATACGCTTTCTCCTGAAAAATCCGTATCAGGAAAAACGCAGTACGGCTTTTTTAGTCAAGGATACCAAGGCTTTCATCCCGTACCGTTTGTAACTGTCTATGGGTG
>CAYSXY010000049.1:0-15889 GCA_964435165.1 uncultured Rickettsiales bacterium | reverse complement strand
CATACACTATGCAGCAACATTACAATGGTTAAAATAATCGTAAACATAGCCTAAAAGGCGTAAGGTTGAGATATCTGCCCGCTGTCAGTCTGCTAACCGAGCGCAGAACCAAGCTCACTAATACGCGCCAGCACCTTCTGCAATGAAGGATTAGGCGGCAACATGCCAATTTCCATGGCGGATTCCATTTCAGCAGCAATCTGTGCCGCCGATTCCGGATTGTTTGCTTCAATCAAATGCTTGCTGCTCAGTTCCTGCACAAGCAATAAGAGCCACTCAAAATACGGAAGATAATTAGACGGCAATTCCGTGCGCTCATACAGTGTGTGAAACAGCGCCCCATTCGGTTGCTTACAGATACGGGAAGCCTTCCCATAAGGCACATGTGCCTGCCTGGCCATCACTGCCGTGAAAAATTTCATATGTCCCAAACACAAGGCAGAGACAAGTAAATGCGGCCCTAACCTTCCGACGGATTGCAGCGATTTTACAAGCTTTTCACACGCATAAGCAGAAGGACTACTGCCAAGCTGCAATAAGGACTGCATATCACGCAATACCCCCCGTGGGCTCAGATTCTGCCCATCGCTTTTATCCCACTCATTCATCTGGCGAATTTGAATCGACTTTTTCGCCGTCTTCATCGCATTATCAACACAACGCTTCACAGCCCGCGTTGGAACAGGATGACGCTTCAGCAAACTGCGCAGTAATTCTTCACTGTCATAAAAATCATCGGCGGCCTTATCGAACCCTTCTTCACTGATTTCAGCTCCTTGGTTACGCACCAGCGTAATCACCACCTCTTTGATTTGCTTATCCACCAGTGCATCAGCCACACTGGATTGCATCGTATCGCGCCCGGCAATCGTCACTAAGCGTATCTGCACATTCGTATTACGAATAATCTGAATAAGCTCATCCTCGGTCAGGGTAATGGAATCACGTAAGATCGGCAGCGCAACCGTGTCCACTTCATCTTCGGCTAGTGCCAGAATCACATCTCGGGGCGCGTCAATGCAACTTTTCAGCCCGTCCGATAATGCCAGTCGTACACCACTGTCAGAATCATTGACGACAATCGCGAAGATTTCCGCCGCAATGGTCCGCTCATTGTCGTTTAATTTTCGTTGACGATATTGCTCACTTATTTTACGCACAATACGCGCTCGGGATTCCGCTGACGGGTCCCTGGCAAGTGCCGCAATGTCCTGTGAAGACAATCCTTCATTCATCGTTAATATGCCTTATTCCCTGCACTCTATTCAACCTAAACATCTTATATTCAATAATATTTAGGGTTTAATCTAACGATATCCGCTAGACATAAGCACCATAGTATAAGACTATCACCAAATAGTTAATATATTAATGACATTTAAGATAAATGGCTTAGGCTGCTAATCCGCCAGCTTCCAACTCTTGCCGACGCACCACCTCACCAATAGCCGCAGATGGTACAATATCACCCAGTATGGATGGACTCACCTCTGTATAAGCAAAACCCACACCTCCAGGCGCAGCAACCGCAGCAACAGAGACTGCATCCACAACCTGCGCATAGGTGCGATCGTCTATTGGTCCAATTATTTCTTCTAACGCTAACTTAGCTGCATCTGGATCACGCTCATGCAATTGCATAAACCCATAGGCTGTGTCACGATCAAGCGCATCTGATCCCGCACCGCCGACAACCACGTCATTTTGCTCATTAGTCACCGCTACATCACGATCCACATCTTCAATCACCAATGGGCTGCCCTGAACAGAAATCACGAGATTACCCTCAGCCTCCAAAGGCGGACTCGCTGCCTGCGAGAGCAACCCACCACTTTCAACCACCAGCTGATTATTATCATCCAGGGTAATACCCACCGCCGCCAGGCGTGATTGCGCCTCTGCCGGGCTTTCACTCTCACGAATAATCTGATCAATCAGCTCTAACGTATATGCATCAACCACCACACGAGTCTGACTGTCTACCTCTTCGGTCTCAAGGTGAATATCATGCTCTTGCAAATATTCCTCAATATCAGCAATCTCATCAGCTAACATGCCTCCTTCAGCTAATGCCCCCACAAATGCAGTTTCAGCGTCACTCAGCCCGACAGACTGATCTTCTTCAACTTCAAGATTATCAGAATAAGTGGAAGTATCATCTGAGCCACCAATAATATCATCGGCATCCACGGTCGTCACTTCCGGGAATGGCTCTGGTTCATCCGGCACCACCCCATCAGGCCCCGGCACCAGCACATCGAGCTCAACGCGATTTCCTTCCTCATCCAGCACCATCATCCGGTGTTCACGACCGCTGAACACAAAATCATGCTCATAGCCATTGTCATATGCCTGACTGGTGTTTTCTAAAAATGTTTGCCAATGCGGTGGCAAGCCTTCAACATTAAATGTCTGCCCATCACCATACTCATTAGCGAGATAATCCATCACCGCTTCATTAACATTCACCGGCCCGTCCGGCACGGCTGGCGGTTCAGGCAACACGGCATTGACAGCAACTTCAATCTCGCTACTCAGCGCAGCAACCTCTTGCCTGCTCATGCCAGCAATTTCGACCGCCGCGAACCCATACGCAACGTGATACCCTGTTTCAGGCGGCCCATCCGAAATGAAGATCGCATCATTCTGCATCTCAATCGCCTCAGGAAAGAGCGTGACGTCCGAAAATTCTAATATTCGCAGCGGCGGCCCATCAGGGTGATTCTGCTGATATTCAAAAATCACTTCCTGTACATTAACGGGTACACCGGAGCGATCGATAACGGCCTGCATCGCCTCTTGCAGCCCGGCTTCCATGACAGGAAGCTCACCCTCTTCCATGTATCCCGTACGCCCTGTAAGCTCTAAATCAACAGGCTCACCATCAATGACAAGCCGAGCAGTTACCGGTGAGCGATCCGCTTCTGCAGTTGCCTTATCCAGCCATCGCTCATAATCAAAACTCTCACCCTGCGGTAAAAATGGGCTGTCAGGCTCGGCATGAGGGCTTTGCGCCATACCTAACGCCACATTGATAGAGCTCATCACCCGAACCCCATCCATCCCATCTTCCGGGCTTGGGCTGTCTTCCGGCCATTCAGTAATTACAATGTTAGGTTCACCTGGTGGCTCAGGAAAACGATTCAACACTTCAGCAGCAACATCTACATCGGGCGCATAAGATGTATCACCCTGTATGGCTTGCCACTCGGCATAAGTCACCGTCACCGTATTCGGACCTACTTCAACATCAGCCGTCTCTTGCGCTCCAGTCGTCGGCTCTCCTGTCACCTCAGGCTCGGCCACTACCGGTTCAGGTTGAGATGGCTCCGGTTGAGATGGCTCCGGTTGCGATACCTCAGGCGTAATCTCAGGCTGAGGCTCTTCCGCAACCACTGGCTCATCACCAGTAATGATCGGCCCATCATCCAGCCCCGGCACATTATCTTCCAAAGGCCCGCCTGGATATAAGACAAATCCTGGATCTTCCATCACCTGGTCATAGCTCACCGGGTCAACTTCCCACTGCCCCGGCCCGACATTGATATAATTCAACGGATTCGAAGAGTACGACAACTCATCCACTTCCAAATTCAATGCAAGGGCATTCGATAGAATATTCAAACCGTTCTCATTTGGTGTGGTTTGAGATGGCCCTGCCGGTTGCTCCTGTAGAGCCACCATATCTTCATACGAAAGTTGACCATCATCTAATAAATGACCAACGTTATAATGATCGTATAGATTTTCAATAAGCTGCCGTTGTGCATTATTGAGCGATGCCATCTCAATCGGCTCACTGTCAGGCCCAAACGTACCAATATTAGGCACACCTGCTTCCACAACCACTGGCGCATCACCCGTCAGATCAACTACCGAGCCTTCAGCGATGTTAAAACACCCGCTATCAATGCGATGAGACATCTGCGTATTTAGCCCGGCAAGCGCCATATTCACTTCCGGACTATCAGGAATCTGATCATTCGGCAGTTCATAACGCCCATCTTCCGCATCATAGGTGAATGTTACGTCCGTCAGCTGCCCGTCAACAATCACTTCCATCACCACCGTCTCCGGCGCAAACCAATTCAGTTCGGCACTGGCTTCACGAAATGCGTTAGAACCATTCACCGCACTATCCAGCCCAATTTGCTGCTCGGCAGTCAGCTCCATTCCCTCAGGAACCACCCCTTCATAAAGCCCTGTTTCATGGTTAAAGGCGATATCCACGGGCGGCACATAGGCCCCCATCTCCTCTCGCAGTGCCACTCTATCCGCGGCTGCCTCTTCCAACACCAGAATGTCATTCAGATTATCAATGCTGGAGAGCAAATATGGGTTCGCATTACCAAGTATCACCCCATCAATATCAACCTCTGAGAAATGCTCATTAATCACCGTCAGATCATCAATCACCACATCACCCTGCGTGATGCTACCGATGCTATATTCCCCATCTTCCCCGAGCACAAAATTCACCGTCACCGGCTCATTGATATCAAAACCGAGTTCGGCAATGCCAGCTTCATCAAGCCCTAAATCACTCAGCGCCACATCTTCGCGCTCAGCGTTCACCTCCACATATTCACCATCTACCAATTGCAATTCAACAGGCTCCAGCCCATTATCCGTCGGCACCTCAACCGTAAGCACCTCCGGCGCTTGACCGCCATTTGCTTCTTTTGCGTCATCGTAGGTGTTAGCAACGTTAACAGCTGTCTCAAGACTAATGATTGTCGCAGCATCAACCCCCAGTGCAGCCGCCTGCGCTTCCAACGAAGCGGTAGGGTCATCCGGATCAATTTCTCTCTCAGGCACTTG
Source organism: uncultured Rickettsiales bacterium (assembly GCA_964435165.1). GTDB lineage: Bacteria > Pseudomonadota > Alphaproteobacteria > Rickettsiales > RI-342 > CAYSXY01. The sequence continues at coordinate 11,068 of CAYSXY010000049.1, read as the reverse complement.
GTTACCTTGTGCATCTACAAGCACATATTCATCACCAATCATCACCATGCTAAAGCCGGGAGCAATATCACCCAATGGCACAGGCCCAATATCATCATTAGTGCCACCACCGCCAGAATCAGTCACATAATCCCTGTTCACAATCGTCGCCGAATCCACCTCATCATTTGCAACATCATTGACGAGACTCTCCAGCCCCTCATAACCTGCTACCAGTTCGCGCGTTCCTTCCGGCACAAAGCCAAATGCCTCACCCATATCCATCAACATCGGCATCAAGCCTTCAAGGAATGGTTCAAACAATTGCATAAAGAAACCAAGGAACGGATCATCACTGAGCTCACCAAACATGCCGCCACCAAGGAACATATTCACCAAATCCGGCTGCCCGGTAATGCGCCCGGCCACATTACGGCTCGTCTCTAACAGCGACTCACCAATCTCCTGTGATCGATCACGCGCTGCCTGACCAAATTGCGTATTAAAGGTGGTCGTATCCAATGCCGACATATCAAGAATATCAGCATTTAACGCATCTTCTCGCTGTGCCGTCGTCAGCAAATAATCTTCAGACCACCCGTCAAAGTCATAAGTACCGGCTTCCGCATTGTAATAATCCTGTAGATTAATCCCAGCCTGCGCACTAATCGTATTCAACTCGCCAATGCGCTCGTCATAGCCTTCCGCTCCAGGCTCAGGCACCACCACATTGCCTTCGGCATCGAACAAGCCTTCAGGAATAAACTCACTCAAATTCTCCAGCGCAGCTTCTCGATTGAGTGGCGGCAACTCCAATCCATATTCCTGCGCCACGGCCAGATGATAATCCTGTAAATACAGATCATATCCACCCTCACCCTGATAGCGCGAGTCATTCGCATCCAACCCAAACCGATCACCCATTAATGCTGCATCGAGATCAGCAATCGGCGTCTCACTCTCACGAAACTGGTCTAATCCGCCCGGCCCATCCGCAACAGCACTGTAGGCCTCAGCAACCTCCAGATTCGCCGTGATGATCGCCTCACCCATTGAGAATAAATCTCCAGCCAGCGCTGGATTTTCCTGAATCGCCTGAATATCGAGATTACGAATCTGATCCTGCACTTCGGGCGGATACATATTGTAATTTTCAATAACAGATGCGAGAAATGGCAGGCTGTCTGCAACCAATCCTTGTTGAAAATCGATCGCCTCACCAACTCGCGCCACCTTGTCATCATAGCTTAGGTTCGCCCAGTCCTCGTTAATCAGCCCATATTGCTCAGCACGTACATTTATCTCTGCGTTAAGCGCCGAATTCGTCTGCTCTGCAAACACCTCAACAGCGCCTGGATTCTCATTAATATACGCCGCAATTTCAGCATCATTCGTCCCACGCAATTCCTCTGGAATCACAATAGGAGGATTCGCTCCCGCCTCATTCAATGCATCCGCTGTCTCTACCATGTTAGCAATATAAGGCGGAATAGCCGGGTCCCGATCTTCAACGATTGGAATAACCGGAGCCGTCGTCGCAAATAGCGCAGGCGGCAAATCAGCCACCCCATCACCCGCTAAAAGACTAGGCCCGGCCTCTGCAATGAGCATCCCAATGGTCTCAGAACGCTCACGGCGCTCTGCCGGGGTAATGGTGTAATGCGGGTCATAATACGGCATGCCAAGCTCAGCCTGCACCGCCGCACGTTGACTATCATCCATTGCATCCCAATAGCCTTCCGCATCAAAACCGCTATCGGACGTATAATCATCAGGGTCAGGCCATTCCGCCCCTTCCCACTGCCCACCGTTACGAATCACATTCACCGATTCCAGCATCTCAACCGGCGTGGCCGTGTCGAGATACGCAAACAGCATATCCATCGCCGCTTGCGGATCGTCAGCAAATGCCTCCGGATTTGTAAACACATTCAATAAATCCTGGCGATAAGCTGGTGGCAAATTGGGTAAATCACGCAAAATATCTGTTGCCGCCTCTACCATTGCAGGGTTATTCGCAATTTCAGGTGGCAGAAAATCAATCACCACTTCATCGAGATCAATTCCCAACGTTGTTTCAATCGCTTCAATATCGCCCGGCTCTAGATACAATAATAAATTAGGCCCAAGCTCACTCATTATTAGCCCAAGATCATCACCAATCGGCTCATAGGCATCAGTAATGTAAATCGATGGATCCTGCTGCGCCGCCTCTGCGATCAATTCTGGCCGCAACACATCTTTTTGTTCATCTGTCAGACTGTTCCAATACCCAACCGCATCGAACTCACCCTCAACGGTAAACGCCTCTACCGAGGGCATCTCCATCTCATCAACATTCGCCACCAATCCCGGCAATATATTGGGGAGAATTTCGCTTTCAAACTCTGGGTATGTCGCAGCCGTCATCACATTGACGAAAGTATCCCCAATGCGCTCTGATTCTTCATCACTCAATAAATCATGCTCATCTTCGACCGCCCGCTGAAAAATACCAAACAACGCAACTTCGGAAATACCAGCATCTCCAGCCATTTGCACTAATACAGCTAAACCTTGTGAATCCTCGTGCAGGTCAGCCCCACCCCAGGAAGAAACGATATTATCTAAATGCTCCATTCCTCCATTGCGCAGAATATCGCCAATAGGGGAAGGCAATGAAAGTACCGAAGAAACGTCGCTTTCAGCAACACTTGAATTAGACGGCATCACACTATCAAGCGCAGTAAACGTCGATTCACTGAGTACATCTTGGCCCAACCAGCCCAACATCGTGACACGATGTGGTGAATCACCATTAATCATCAAATCATCAAGATCAGCGCCATCAACAACTTCCCCAGCAAACCAGTTGATCGCCTCTACATCATCCTGCAAATTTTGCTGTAGCATTGCCCGGGGGGCATCGCCAAGCGCATCATAATATGTCTCCGAATCAAACAAACCATCATCATCAAGAAACTGCTCATCAGCCGGGTTCGGAAAAGACCCCGGATATTGCTCATAAAGCAATGCCGCTTCATGCAGCACAATATCACGTGCCACATCTTCAAATAATCCAAGCGCATCAACGTCACTTCCGCCAAAAAGATTAACTAGAGGGTCCCCTTCCATATCGCTGAAAGCATCCAAATCACCCTCAAAGAACATACGCTGCAGGCGATCAGATACATCCCACCCCTGAACAGGACCCAGTCCACCCACACGCACTGTTTCACTGTTTCTCAGGCCAGGCGGTGTCTGAATATCTTCACTCAAATGCACAGGAAGCATACCCAGAGGCGGGCTCTCTGCATTCGGCACCAGGAACGCTTCCGGATTCTCCGATAATGTCTCATCAATCGATGCAAGAAAAGCCGCCCGATCTTCAAGCAGGGCCGAGTTATACGCAAAAGAGGAAACAGGACGCTCTACATCATCTTCCCCAATCGCCACCACCTCAACCCGATACGGATCTTCCGTTACGCGATAACCATAATTCTGCCCATTGTGCGAAAAGGGATAAAGCTCATCTACCATGAAATAACCTGCTAACTATTCTGCTGAACATACTATTCTCAGCTTTTCATTTTAGCAGCAATAACACCATAGCTGGATTAAGTTTATGTTAAATCAGCAACTTGCACCAAATGTCATTTCAACTATCTGCATGCACATCAATCGCCTAAAATCTATTAATTATCAGTGACAACAATCTACTGCGAAGAAGCCACTGGACAAAAAGCTCCGATTTTGGGACAACAGAATCATGACAGAAAGATGACAATCAAGGAGGCATGGTGGACTCAATTTTAACGTCTTTCGGCACGACTATTTCTCCACAAACCGCCATTAAGTGGGGAGTTCTCATTTTCGTCAGTGGTGGCGCAGTTTTTTTCCTCGCACTTGAGCAACGTCGATTATACAAATATTACCAACGCCTCACCGCTCACGCCACCAGCCAGGACTCAGCAGCCCTGGATTACTCTATGCAATTATTGCGCAGGCTCTCCCGCAACGTATTGCTCATCTCATTAACGTTTGTATTCCTCACCTTTAGTGTGATTGTGTTTGACCTTAAACGTCACCATGCTGAAGAATTACAAAAAGTCATCGCCTCTCAACATGCAGCCCCCCCAGAAGAGACGACTATTACTACAAGCGTCACATCTGATGCAGCACAGGCAACCCGACAACGCGAAGCGATGGAAAAAGAGCTCGATACCATTAAACGCAAATATGAACAGGCATTTGTTAACTTCTACATCCTACAGCGCTGCGGCGAAGCGAGCCTGAATGACATCCTGATTCTGAACAGCGCCATGATGCATGAACTATCAGCATATGATGTTAGCGCTGCTTTTCAAAACAATGTGCGGCAAGCCGCGATCGGCACATTCAAGGAAATGTATGGTGATATGCAGTGCGAAGAAGAAACGATTAGCGCAATCGCCGCACAACACCGCCTTTACATCTCAAGAGTCAGAGAATCACTCAACGAGAACTTTAACCCTTAATTAATCATTAATCACCATAATTATGGTATAGTTGTGCGTATAATAATAACTACCACAGGTGGTCATTAATCACATGTTTCGAATACTGCTCATCATTTCCATTATGCTGGCGACAACAGCGTCGCTGTCATATGTGAATATGAGAAATCCTGAAATTATTCAGGATTTAATGGTGAAAGTGGATGTATTCGGCATTTCCGAAGCAGCTTCGCAGGAACGGGTTCGTCTGAACATGATTCGCCAATTAGACATTCCATTTGAAAAGAAGAAAGTATTAATGGAGCGTACAATTTTCATCGGCGCCACCAGTCAAATGGTCTACCTCTCCCTAGGCAATCCAGATGCAGCGGGTAAAGGTGAGACAATAACAAGCGAAAATCAGGAAGATATCATTGTTCAAAAGTGGATTTACTACTTACAAAATGATTCACACCCAACGGTGTTAGAATTCCATAACGATGTGCTTGCATCTGCCTATAAAGGGTCAAAAATCGACCTTTCCCTGCAATAATAATATTGCATCATATCAATGTAATACGCATTTCCAACGATATATCGGCCCTGTAACCAGACAAGTCTGTTAATCGAGTAATCGCAATTCCACTCACAAGCACTTCATCAACAGTTCCGCCTGATACCATCGCTATCGCCTCGCCATCAAGTAGCTCAGTCACACGTGCAGCAATATCCTGCACTTCTTTTTGCCCTTCACTTTCACTAAAGATCTGCACACGGCTGGTCACTAATGCCATATGTTCACGCATATTACTCTTATCAAGCGTCACACTGTCAGTTAGCACAATATAGGGCAAATCACTCTGCTCCGGCACAGTATCGTAAACACCCGTTATCATTTGCTGCAACACGCTGTCACTTACCAAACGATCATATAATCCGGCCTGAACGGCATGAAGATTGATTCCCTTCATCACACCACCTCTTCACATTCCAGAATCAACTCCTCGCGTCTCTGTTCTTCCTCTCGCAAGGAACGAATCGCCAATTCTCTGCCGGCATAGCCAAGGCGCATATCCACAGACACATCAGGACGATAGCGCAATACGACCCGATAACGAGATTGATGACGCACCTGCCCCATCTCGGTGGATATATCGCTCTCAATCGCGGTCACTTCTGCCCATACCATCTCCACATCTATCCAGCCAACCGAATACCCACCGGCTCCATCCGATATGCGTTGCGGCTGACGCAATGTCACACGGTGCCGCAAGCGCGCAATCAGCGCCCCGGTATTAATGCTTGCCCTAACCATATACTTACAGCCTTTCCTGACGATAAGGCGCATATAACCGCTTTGAAACATCAGGAATATCCGCCTCTGCACGCGATGCATACATCAATGCAATATGATGCAGCAATCCTTCTGCCAGCGCTCCAGGCACAGCATTCGCCGCGCCATATCCTGCCTGATATTCTATCTTTATTTGATGCGAGACTAACGCTGCATCGCTTATGAGTGCTTCCCGCCCAGCATTTAGAAAATAACTCGCCGCATCCACCATATGAGAGGCACCTGTGCGATCATACCTCACGATTTGAGACAGCGATTGCACCGGCCCCATAGGCAACAACACGACAGATGGCATATATTCATCAAACCACATACGCCAGCTTTGTGTCACCAGTGAGCGCTGCAGGTGATGCTCGGCGGACTCCCGGGCCGCAACAATCATACGGGTAATTAACCCATCTTCTTCTGCCCCATCCACTCTTAAAAACACCTTGGCATCACTCAGCGTTAATGGCTCTTCACTCGGGTCGACAAAACGCTCCAACAAGCTGTGCTTAAGCACACCCCTCCGCCTGCCACGAACAATGGTGGTCAACATCCCTTCCTCCAAACATCTTGAAATAAAATAAGTTAACGCTACTTTCTGTTGGTGCTCACGCCAGAACGATCGCTAGAAAACACCATGACAATCACCGACAAAGAACGCGACATACTCACGCAAATCTCGCAAACAGCTTTTGATAAGTCCCTGAAAGGACATATTGACGTGATTCATCTGCAACTGGGTTTTCAATTAGAAGCCGGCCCTGATTCGCCTGTCATCAGCGCAGGAAACATGCCACCTCTATTAGCCGAAGCAATCCCGGAATCTGTGAAAGAGTCCCCGCTATTTCTACTCTCACTCTATATTGATGACATACGCAACGGCACCCACGAGCTAACAGAAGAATCCTACCAATGGCTCACCAGATCCGTTGAGGAAAGCTTCGCCGGTATACTATTAACATCCTTTCAGGAAGGACTACGCATGATTGCAGAAGAAAGAAGCATCAGGCCCTAGCCTGAATCACTAGACATCACTCAGCGCCATTTGAGATACGGGATCAAATCCATATTCATCAGCCATATGCTGCATCACAATCTCGTCCGGCTCCCCTGCGCCCGATGCCAACACACGACCAAATTCAGTTGGCTCAAACGGCACACCTTGCTGCTGCGCCTGCACGAGTAAGTCCAGCCGATCCAGTCGAACAGATAAAAAACAGTAACGCGCTCCGCCATCCGCCCCCTGCCCGCGAATAAGCAGAACCGCATAAAGTTGATCTTGTAGTAACTTCTTCACATGCTCAAATGACATGCCTTATCCCCCGCCGCTGAGCAGTCGGCTCAAATGACGCTCCCGCTTGCGTGCCACATTGGCAATACTGACATTTTTAAGAATACCAGCCAGTTTTACCTGGTTATTCACCGCATCTGCCAATTCAGCATCACTCATCTGTTCCGGGTCTTTATGCTCGCGAAACCCTTTGCGGGCTTTTTCTCTATCCTTCTTACGATCTTCCGGCTCACCATCAAAAAAACAATCGCGAATCATTTCTCTCACCCCCGATGTCGCCGTCAGCAGTGATGAGCTTTTAGCCAAAAATGCTTTGATCGTGCTTGGCTTTCCTACCGCCGGATCAACCGCCATGGCGCCAATTTCGATGGACTCGGCAGTCATCATTCCAATCGGTTCTTGCTCTGGGATATCCTGCTCTTCCTGTGCCGCTAATTCTGTTTCCTGGTCACGAAAACGATGATCGTCTTCCGCCTGATCAGGCTGCATCATTTTACCAAGTGCCCCTAAATCAGCATCCGATACTTCAAAACCAGAAAAATCGTCATCATCACCGGATATAGTCATCACCGCCGCTCAACATAAATTCACCCAATATAGCATACAAATGAACGGTTAAGGCTTAGATAAATAGTAAACTCCATAGAATGTAGCCAACTAGCCAAAGAATACCACCTACACCCCACGCACAACAAACATGAGCGAGCGCGCCGATGCCTGGTTGACCGGCGCTCCACTCACACCGCTTCGCAACTTCACATAGCGCATTCCGGCAAATGCCGCCGGCTCCAGGCGAATGAACCGATTAGCATCGGCAAGCAGGCGCACCTCCACCCCGCTCGCCTCATACACATCGGCGTAAGACACGCCATCAACACTTGCCTGCAAGGTAACATCCGCTGACGTCCAGTCGGCTGGCATCACCAACCCTACCAAAGTCGTTCCTCGAACATCCACCGCATCACTCAGTGCACTGTCGGCGCCAATAGTTGCTGAAACCGTTGTCACCGCCGGGGCATAATGTGTAACTTCGGGCATTGTCTATCCTTTCTCTATCCAACCATAAAAAACCCCGTGCAGTCATATGATGCACGGGGCAGAATTGATCCGTTCACACGCATATTCGCTTAATCAGGCAATCCGGTTACACCCAATCACGTGTTCGGCGCGTGATGCGGATGCCCCATCACTGCAATAGCAGAAAAACTCCCGCCAGATGTCGTATTGCTTGATTGCAGACTCAACCGCACATAGCGCTTATCACCGCCATAACCAATATGCTTCACCGCATCATCATCGCCAGCAGCAAAAGCCGCCACAGTATCGTCACCATGCAACTCGGCGCCACTCACCGTCGCAGCCGCACTGAGTACGCTATCATCACCATGCTCGATAATCGGCACGTAATCACCATCGGTAATCGTGCTGGACTGAATCACAAAATCCACACTCTCAAAACCCTGCCGGTCTATCACATGGCCGCTGGTGATTGTATCTGCAGAAATACCCATGTGATCCAATGCCACCTTGGGTTTTACGTTATGATGTAAATCTCTCATCGCAATTCTCCTCAATAAAATAAAACCCGGGATACTAAAAAGCATCCCAGGCTTGTTATTTTTAAATGAATTGTCATTCCATACGCCGAGTCAGTAGACGAGGTGATATAGAATCCATCTTTCCAAAAAAGGGAACCTTCAGTAGCCGAGCAAGCAGGCGAGGCGTGCCGCTCTCTCACATATGTGATGCTCAAAAGAAGCCCTTATAAAGAACATCAACTCCCAAGCCGCATCAGCTTGATTGCCTCAAAATTCACCACATCACCGCCCACACGCTTAGTGGCATAAAACTTCACAAACGGCTTATCCGTAAATGGGTCACGCAAAATGCGCACCCCGGTGCGGTCCACCACCGTGTAAGCCGCATTGAAGTCCGCCACGGCCACAGACAAACTATCCGCCCCCGGCGCTTCCATATCGTTGGAAGTATAAACCGGCACGCCCAACAACACATCGGGCTGCCCTGCCATAATACCTGGCTGCCATAAATACTGCCCGGTCGTGCCCTCTTTCAAAAGCCGCACTTGCTGCAAGGCTGTGCGATGCATCAAAAAGCTCGCATTCGCCGCATAGCCTTCCTTAAGCGAGAACAACATATCCACCAGCCCGTCGGCGGAAACACTGCCGGACGCATCGGATGCCACCTGCTCAATCTCGCCCCATGCCGTACCATCAGCATAGGTCAGAATACCACGCGGCTTGCCAACACCATCACCAGTGATAAAGGCAGCATTTTCCTTCGCAGCAAAACTGTCGGCAATCTTTGTCGCCAGCCAGTTTTCAATATCAATAGAGGCATCATCCACAAGCTTCTGCGTTGCTTTCGGCTGAGTATACACCTCATGCACAGGAATGGTGCGCTTACCTACCTGCGGCGTCACGGTGTCAGATACCGCACCGGTCTCCGTTGTCCAGCCGGATGTCAGCTCATTGGCATCTTCAATAATTTCCAACGCATCGGTCGAGATCGTCTCCACATGTGCCAACTGCCGCATGGGCGACTGTTCCGTCACCAGCTGAATCAATCGATCACTCATACTGCTGGAGACGAGATATCCACCATCCGGGTCAGATCCTGCTGAAAGCGCCTTCGCTTCGATATCCCCAAGGCCAACATCATTCCCTTTACGCAAATAACCTTCAAACACCGCTTTATGATCATCCTGCAAGGGACTGTAATGTTTGGCTTCCACATCACCAACAGCTGGACGATAGAAACTCGCTTCAATACGGTTCAAATGATCACGCGTATGATCAATCGAGTGATTAATCTTCCGCAGCTGCTCATCATAGAGCGGGTCAGCCGAGCCTTTCTTTTCCAGCTCTTTCAGCCGCGCATCATTCACATGCTTGAACTGCTCCCAGGCCGAACCTAACGTATTCACTTTGTCGGCAATCTCACCGACCGATACTGTCTGAGACATATCCTTCTCCTTTAATGATAAATGTAGTTAGTTACGTTTATGGTCATGCATAAACACATAGCGTCGCATGAGCGACGGCCCGCAGTCGCGGGCTGATAGCCGATCGGTTGCATGTATTTATAGACGTTTTTGTATTTGTCATTCCGGAAACCGAGTTAGTAAACGAGGTTGTCCGGAATCCATCTATGCAACGTGCTGTATCCTGTCAGTAGCCGGGCAAGGAGGCACGGCGTACCGCCATGCCGACATCCCGTATTGCCGTGTCAAGCCTGGCAATGACAGGGCACATTAATCCTATAACTGAATTGCTACCCGCCTGCGCTATCCAATCGGCTATGAAAAATATCGGCACAGCATCTCGCTGTTCACCACACAGCCACTTCCATGCATCACCACATGAAATATCTCTGCAAAAACTCATAGACAGCCACCAACTGTCAGATTAAGCTAACAATATCAACGATATAAAAAAGCCATGTATTCACCGTCAGAACGATTGATCCACTGGCTACCACAGATTATCCGAAAATCTGGAGCGTGGTTTAGTAAACAACACACCTTGCATCGTTGGCTCGCCGTCAATGTGGCACTACCCGTCTATCTCATCATCATGATGAAAGCGCTCTGGCCATTCGTCGATAACAATCTCATTAGCTACTCTATGGCACTAAGCGCCCTGCTTTTGGTGCAAATCGGCAATCTCATCGCTGCGCGATTTAGCCCAAATCACCAAATAGTTTTTTTAGTAACAGTTTTACTCAATGCCCCATCACTACATTTTTTTGGAAATATCAGCTTTATGACAGCCCTGCCATCCATACCATTTTATATTCAAATGTATTATAATATGACCCCATAAGATATTAATAAACATAGACAATAACGTGTATAGGTGTCGAATGGCTACGACATCTTATATAAATTGAAGTAGCAATATTGCCTGTTATAGAAAATGATGCAGATCCTGGACCTACTGCTGAAATGAAACTGTCGCCCCCCTTGATTTCTACACTAAAGCTAGG
>CAYSXY010000048.1:0-16263 GCA_964435165.1 uncultured Rickettsiales bacterium | reverse complement strand
TAACGTTTATTTGTGACAAACATATGAAGGTTTAACCATTCTTTGCTTTGCCACACCTGCATGAGGCACTATTGTAGCTATTCATTAATCAGGCTTTTAGAATATATGCGCCCCACCCTCGCCCTCATCACCGGTGCCACCAGCGGTTTTGGCAAGGCCATTGCCGAGCAGTATGCTGCGTTAGGCGTTCGTACCATCATTTGTGGGCGGCGGAAAGAACGGCTGGAGGCGCTGGCTGACGCGTTGGGCCGTGATCAGTGCTATCCGCTGGTGCTGGATGTGCGCGACAAGCAGGTGGTTGCAGAGGCCATTGCTTCTCTGCCGGAGGCATTTCAACCGATTGATGTGTTGGTGAATAATGCCGGGTTGGCGCTCGGCGTGAAGCCAGTGCCCGACACATCGATGAATGACTGGGAGCAGATGATTGACACCAACATCAAAGGCTTGCTCTATGTGACCGAGGCGGTGCTGCCGGGCATGATCGCGCGTGGGCGCGGTCATATCATCAATATGGGGTCGATGGCTGGAACCTATGCCCACCCTGGCGGCAACTGCTATGGCGCCAGCAAGGCGTTTGTGCAGCAATTCTCGCTGAATTTACGGGCAGATTTGCTTGGCACGCCGATTCGCGTGACCAATATCGAGCCGGGGCTTGCAGAGACGGAGTTCTCCCTCGTGCGGCTGCATGGAGACGAAAAGAAAGCCAATGCAGTGTATGACGGCACCGAACCGCTGACGGCTGAGAATGTGGCAGAATGCGTCGTCTGGTCTAGTTTGCGCCCGGCGAATGTCAATATTAACCGCATGGAAATTATGCCAACCTGTCAGGCCACGGGGTCGATCGCGGTACACCGCCATAAGAAATAAATCACCTTCATAAGCAAGAAAAAGGCACAATCGCACTGATTTTCTGTATTTTTTTCGTTTAGCACCTCACTTTTTCATCGTTTTGTCATAATTCCTTACTATACTGTAAATGGATAAAAATACGGGTAGACCGATTTAGATGGCACAACAACCACCACAGCAACAGCAGCAACCCTCTCAGGGTGAATTTGCCACCGGTTTGCTTAAAATGGGGCTGGCAGCCACGGCTGGGCCAGAGGCAGTGGTTGCGCTCAACACGGCACAGCAAGTGCAGAATGAAATCATTGAGGATGCCAATAAAAACCCCAACAGCCCGTTCCGCATGTTGCGTGGAGCCGTGGGTAAAATCGCCATGCCTTTTGTCATCGGCGGGGCAACCTTATGGAAAATCTTTCGCGATCATCCCATGGTCGCGTCCTACCTCAGCGGCGTAGTTGAGGCTATCGGCGAGCGTTTCGGCCAGGGTGAACTGGCTTATAAAGTGACGGATGGCGCACGACAGCGTTTTGGTAAAGACAAAGATTATGCTGAGACTCCCTACACGGGACGTACTGCCGCCAAGGTGGTCAAAGAGTTGGAATTGGAATCTCCCACCGCAGTCATTAAATTCATTAAAAACCCTCTTAGTCTGGAAGCGGAACTTGCTGAAAAGAAAATGGGCTATTTGCTAAAGGATACTAACCCGGCTGCCTTTCTCTACGGCATATTGAAAACTGAGGCGCACTATCTTGAAGAAAAAGGTGAGAAACCAAGAGATCGAAGCGATAAAGCAAAAGCACTCAAAGTCGCCGAGGCTATTGCGACGCTGCAACACAATCTGAGGCCTGATCGTAGCAATTTAGGCAAAAAAGAAGTTGTGGCAGAATTGGCCGCTTTTTTTGAGGCCTTAGAAAAAGCAAAGATAACAACACACGCTGATGAGTTATCAGACATTGCTAAATCTGCGGCAAAAGCTTCCCGCGTCGGTGATACATTCGTTGATGATCTCTTTAAGGCACTTGTTGAGTATCGAACTCAGCAAGACAGAACCCCGGACGCTATTGACCATTTTGCGGCTACTTTTCAACGTGGAAATCGTGGCGTCGAGATTGACGACTTGCTGCCCGCTTATGCAGGCGTGACGGGGGGTCGTAAAAATGCAAAGGGACGTGAGCAAGATAAGTCTGTTTCTTATCAAGACGGCGTTGCTACCGCTATCCAAGGCTTTGGAGCGCTCACATTAGAACCCGAGGCCATTACAACCCACATTATTGATGTCATTAATAAGGAAAAAGACTCTGTTATTACGCAAAATGCCAGTCCTTATGTTCGCGCCGCTTATCCTATCAAAGAACGTATTGAGGCTATTGAGAGTATAGATGCACTCTCTGCAGAACAGAAACAGGAATGCATGACGGCCGTGTTTACGGCATTTGGTGAGATGGCCCGGGAAGGCATTGATATCTATGTTGGTTCCGCAGCAACTAGTAAGCGTAATGTGGCACTGCAGCGCTCATCACTAGATGCCGATGCCAAAGCCGACTTGATCGGGCAAAGCAATGATATGAACGTGACCGAGCAAATCACTGAAATGGCGAATTTTGAGAATTTCAAAGCCCAAGTTAAAGCAGATCAGGTAGCCGCATCCAGAGCAACTCAAAGCTGATATCTCGTCTCACTTTACCTTAATGCATCGCCACAATTTCATCCATCGAGGTCTGATTGCGGCCAGTGTTTTTGGCAATATATAGCCGTGTGTCGGCAATCTTGTAGAGTTCTGTCGAATCCTGCACACCATCGCTTTTCACATCCGATATACCGATCGACACAGTGCAGCCGATGGGGCTCTCTTCTTTTTCACTGAAATTATGCCCGGCAATGGCTCCTCGGATGCGCTCTGCCACCCAGAATGCCCCTTGAGTATCCGTGTCCGGTAGTAATACGCCATATTCTTCTCCACCCAGGCGGGCTACCATATCCGTCTCACGCAGGCAGGTGGCGATGATGCGCGCCACCTCGATAATCACCCGGTCACCAAAACTATGGCCGTACTGATCATTGAGCTTTTTGAAATGGTCGATATCAATCAACAGAATACTCAACGGTGAACCGGTACGCCGCATCCGCTTCATTTCCATATCCACCCGTTCAAAAAAGGCCCGACGGTTGGCGATGGAGGTGAGCGGGTCGGTGTTAGCCAGCCGCGTCAATTCCTCTTTGACTCTGCCTTCTGCTTCCGTCCGTTCGGTAATGTCTCGCAATGTACCAACCGAGCCGATAATATTGCCCTCATCATCAAACCAGGGGTAGGAAATGTCTGACACCCAAATGGAACGGCCATCACGTGTACGCATGAGATAATCAGCCTGCCACTTTTGCACATCTCTCTTCTGCCGATTCTCTTCCAGCGAGGTAAAGGACTGCACCTTCCTCATATTATCCGTCACAATGCGCGTCTCGCGTATCAAGGAGCGTATGGTCACTTTTTTTATATCATCCGGCGTGTAACCCAGCAGCCGCACGATGGATGGGCTGATATAATCATATTCCATCGTGTCATAGCGCAGGCGATAGATCACATCGGTCGAATAGCTGGTGAGCAGTTCCACTTCAGTTTTGAGTTTTTGTACTGCGGTCATATGGTCAAAAAACAAGCGACCCCGCGATAATTTACGCCGCATTTTGCGCTTCATAAACCGTCGAATCACACGGATATTTTTGCTTAGATCATCCAGCAGAAATGTCGGCTGTTGCATGGCGCCACCTCACATTTTCACGCCACACCAATTATGGCGCTTAACTCATTATATAACAGCATATAGTGGTTAATGCAAGATGAAGACCATAGATGTAGTATTGCCGATTAACCAGTGCGGGCTGGTTGCTGATCAATTTCCGGTTGTTGTCGTGCTTCCTCCACTCGGGCAACACGCACAGGCTGTTTTTCATCTTCGCTCTGGTCGCGCTCCACCGTATAGCCATATGCACGGTTCATCGGACTGCCACCCATTCCATACTCAAACACTTCAAATGCATCGCCACCAAATACCCGCTCAAGTTTTTCTTTTATCCGTTCGCCCATGGACTGATCTGAAGATACATACTGATCTGCGTAATAGAGCGTGACAGCTGGGTAGGTGCCGGGCCAACGATTGATATATGCAACCGCGGAGCCCACTTCCTCCGGGTTGTTTATTAACTCCGCCAGAGGAATGACCAGATTCTGCGATGATTGAGGATAAGGCAATGATGTATCGGGCGACACAAAACCTTGCTGACGCAAATAATGCTGCAATTTATCCCATTTTTCTTCAGTGAGCTCTTGCGGTTCAACCCGCAATGCAGCCAGCGCCCGAAAAGACCCTGCGTCATGTTTTAATAATGATCGTGCCTGACTTAGCTTAAATGCATCCTGTGCATACACATAACAACTATGCATCACTTATCCTTATTATTATTTTTCAGTCTTATAACATACCTTGCTCGATAAAGCCATTCATCCGTTTGGCGAATAATGCCGGGTCGCGAATATCTTCGCCCTCAATCAACCGCGCCTGATCCAGCAATAAGAAGGCAATGTCTTTAAACGGCTCGCTTTGTTTATCTTCCATATCGGCCAGAGATTGCACAATACGGTGCTTGGGATTGAGCTCTAAAATCTTCGGCATCGCCTTGAGGATTTGCTTGTTCTCCACAAGGAACCGTTCCATACGGATATCCATATCCCCTTCATCAATGGCGATGCAGACCGGGCTGTCGGTCAATTTGCTGGTGAGGCGAATGTCTCGCACATCTTCGCCATAAAGCTCCTTGAGCGCTGCCATCAGCTGCTGCATTTTTGCTTCAGATGCCAGCTCTTCCTGGTTCTTATCAGCATCGTCCACCTCTGACGAAGTATCTTTGAGTTCTGTCTTGGTGATGCTGCGCAGCGGCTTATCCTTATACGCGCTGACGACGCTGGTCCAGAAGGTGTCAACATGATCGTCCAGCAGCAGCACCTCATAGCCTTTCTGCTTAAAGCCTTCCAACTGCGGATTATGGCGCATCACCTCCACCTCGTCACCGGTGAGGAAATAAATATGCTCCTGCCCTTCCGGCATACGCTCGATATACTGATCAAGGCTGACCAACTCTCCCGGTTTTTCGGTGCTGTGGAAGCGGCACACCTCCAGAATCTTCTCATGCTCGGTGGTTGGCTCGCACAGTCCCTCTTTCAATACCGGGCCAAAATGCTCCCAGAAGGTGGCATAGCTTTCAGCATCCTTGCCTTTCTTCTTCAATTCAGACAGCACTTTTTTCGTGATCGAGCGCTGTATTTTTTCCACCATCATATTGTGCTGCAGCGTCTCACGGCTGATATTGAGCGGCAGATCTTCAGAATCCACAACACCTCGCAGGAAGCGCAGATATTGCGGGATGATATCCACGCCCTCTTCGGTGATGAACACACGCTTTACGTACAATTTAACGCGGCGCATACGATCCGGATGATACAGATCAAACGGCTTCATCGATGGGACATATAAGAGATAAGTATAGGACAACGCCCCTTCGACCTGGCTATGCAGGGTTAGCCAGGGTGTATCAGGCAAATGGGAGGCATGCTTGTAAAATTCCTGATATTCTTCGTCCGTAATCTCCGACTTTGGCCGCGCCCAAATCGCCGATGCTTTGTTGAGGACATTGACGCTATTCTCCTCGCTATCGATTAACTCAATCGGAAAAGCAATATGGTCGGAATAAGTCTTGGCAATATGCTCCAGTTTGAATTTATCGAGATAGTCTTTTTCTGCCTTGCGCACGGTGAGGATGATGCGCGTGCCTCGCTTGAACTCCTTGGGTGACGATTCCACCGTGAATTCACCACTGCCGTCCGACGTCCAGACCCAACTCTGATCAGTGCCTGCCTTGCGTGATTCAACCCGCACTTTTTCCGCCACCATGAAGGCGGAATAAAAACCGACACCAAACTGGCCGATGAGGTTGCTGTCTTTTGAGTCATCACCCGTGATGCTGCTGGCAAATTCACTCGTGCCTGAACGTGCAATGGTGCCGAGATTAGCAATCATATCATCCCGATCCATCCCGATGCCATTATCGGTGATGATGATCTGGCGTTTTTTGGCGTCCAACTCTAGTGTAATTTTTAACTCCGCATCGCCATCCAATAGCTCCGGCTGCGTAATCGACTGGTAGCGCAATTTATCACACGCATCCGATGCGTTGGAAATCAACTCGCGCAGAAAAATATCTTTATTCGTATAAATGGCGTTGATCATCAACTGCAGCACTTTGCTGACTTCCGCATCAAAACTGCGTTTTTCCTGTGTCGCTTCCTTAACGTCACTCATGCTGTTTGGCCCCCTTTCGGCAGGTTGTTTACGTTTTTGTCAAATTACTGAGGTATATATAGGTAATGGCCATTCGTTTTCAAATGGGAGAGCGCTTCATGCACCGATTTTTACGCACGGCATTAGTATCGATGCTGATGGTGCACGGGCTTCACCTTGGCACCGTTGCGTATGGCCAGGAAAGAGATGCTAGCTTTGACCTGCAAAAAGCACTGGATGAACTATCCAGCGGCGACCATAAAATGGATCCCTTCACCCTGCTGCTGAACGATGAGCTTTTTTATCGTATTTCCATCGGCACCGCATCAGAGGTGCATAACACACTCGAGCGCGGTGCACGTGTGAATATTCATAATGAAGAAGGCTTTACGCCGCTATCCATCGCTGCCGAACGCTCCGGCCAGGATGCCGTGATTATCGCTAAGATGCTGATTGAGAAGGGCGCGGAGGTCAATGCCTATAATGTCAAAAGCAACGATACAGCACTGCATCGGGCCGTACGATTTGATAATGCGCCGATGGTCTGGTTTCTGTTAAGTCAGGGAGCAGATTTTCGGCTTGAGGATGAAAATGGCAGAAGCGCCAGACAATTGGCCGTGTTTGTCGGTAGTAATGATTCATTAAAACTGATTGATGAGGCAATCCAAATTGAACAGGAGCGCTTTGCTCAGGAGCGGAGCAACGAAAATATGGAACGTATGATGTTTAATTACGCCTATTATAACTGCGCGTTTGCTTATCAGCGCTATTATATTATGTCCGGTCAGGATAATGCGCATAAAAAACCG
The DNA here is from genome assembly GCA_964435165.1 of uncultured Rickettsiales bacterium. Lineage (GTDB taxonomy): Bacteria > Pseudomonadota > Alphaproteobacteria > Rickettsiales > RI-342 > CAYSXY01. The sequence goes on along the minus strand of CAYSXY010000048.1, from coordinate 9,278 downwards.
GAATATTCACAGGAAAAGATGGATGAACGCCATAATCGTATTTTCGACTACCGTACCAAGCTACTTGGCTTTTTCCATGACCGCCTGGAGGTTGATCAGGTGGATCAAATGGCCGAACGCGCGCAGCATGAAATTGTTGAGATACTCAATAGCATGATCTCAAACCGTAATCGTAAGAAAAAAGGCGTCGGCAAGCCGGAAGATTTGGAGCTTCGCTGCAAGCGCGTCGCGAAAAACTGGAAATATCTGGCATTTGGTAAATAGCCATACAGCAGTAAGAAATAGTTGTGTATTGGCATGGCTTTGAATAATAAGCAGTATGCCTGAATTTCCTGATGCATCTCCCTATATTTTTTACAGCTATCTCCTCTTCGGGTTGCTGATACTGGCGTTATCTGCCTCCAGCCTGTGGAAATATCGTCGCGCCTCGACGCGATTGACACAAGGCTCAGCACATTTATCGCCTTCGTCAACAAAAAACGCGGATGACTAAACTTTCTACCGCACGTCTATTGGGTATTTTTTTGTTATTGCTCATCATGAGTGGCAGCGCCTGGCTGATGTTGACTATTTTCCGCGATAATGTGATGTATTTTTACACACCGGCTGATGTCATGGAGCAGCAACCACCAAGCGATGAGCGGTTTCGCCTGGGTGGGATGGTGGTAGACGGCAGTATCGAAGAGCGAGATGCCAATGCGATTGTGTTTACCATCACTGACAACACGCATGAGATTGACGTTTTCTACCAAGGGTTATTGCCGGCCCTGTTTGCCGAAGGGCAAGGCATGGTGGCAGAAGGATACTGGCGGGATAAAAGATTCATAGCTGATCGCATCTTAGCGAAGCATGATGAAAATTATATGCCGCCATCCTTAGAGAGAAATAAACCATAGGTTGAATTAAATCCGATAAAAATATAAATAAAACAACAGCATTTGATCTTTTTATTAGCAAAGCCCTAAGATTTTCGCGTTTTAATATGAATTGGTTTTGTCTATAACGCAGCAATCTCTTGAGTTCTGGCACGGATGCGCTTGCCTTGCATTCGTGTCGATTTCGGAGAGCAACATAGGGAACATTGATGGAATCTGCCTGGGTTCAGCGGCAATTCCAGTCACGAAAGCGATCGGAAGAAATGCTGCAGAAAATTAAAATACTGGTGGCGGAAGATGATCGCATCATGACGCGGCTGCTGAAAGATATGCTTGGCGCGATGGGCCTGACGAACCTGAAAATGGTCAGTAACGGCGAAGATGCGCTCGCTCATTTATTATTATCAGAAGTCGATATGATCATCTGTGACTGGTCGATGTATCCAATGGATGGTCTGACACTGGCCAAGCGTATTCGTGCAGATTTGGATAATGCCAATCGCTATGCGCCTATTATCATGCTGACTGGCAAAGGCGAACGGCGGCATGTCATGGCAGCCCGAGATGCGGGTGTGACCGAATATGTCATTAAGCCTTTCACGGCCGATACCTTATTCAAACGTATACAGGCCGTGGTCGACCAACCGCGCAGTTTTGTCGTCAGTAAAGGCTTTAAAGGCCCTGACCGGCGGCGCAAACGCTCAGAGCCGCCGGATGGAAGCTTCAAGCGCAAAGCTGATTCACGATAACAAGGAATCAATATGACGGATAAGCAATCCATGGAAGAGCATGGGCCGGATGTCAAAATCCTGCCGCCTGACACTCGTATTCAGGAAAAACTGGGTAAAGATCGCCGCCTGAAAGATTTCGTTACGGATGACAGCCTGAAAAACGCCCAACGTAAAACGAAAGATCAGGTGCATCTCTTCTTAGAAGAGGCAGAGCAAGAACTTCAGGCGATGCTCACCGCTTATCAGGGGGTCTTACAAAATAAAAATGCCAATCGTGAAGCGATTGATGAGTTGATGCGCCCAGCCTTCAGCATTAAAAGCCGCGCCGGCACCTTCGGTTATGATCTGGCATCTAAAGTCTCTAAATCACTGCATGACTATATCGAAGACAAAACCAGCGTGACGGATGACGATCGCACGGTAATCGAAGCCCATATCCAGACGCTCACCGCTATTTTTCATGGCAATATTAAGGGTGATGGCGGGGCTGTCGGCACACAGCTCTATGAAAGCCTGGTCAAGCTGATCGCTAAATATACCTGATATCGCTTTTTTACTATCTTACAAATGATGACAAACACGTCGTGCTGTCCTAGATAGTGTCGTTAAGAGGTGTTTAATGGCCTGCAAACAGCCATTTTCTGTGCTTCCGGCTTTCATGTATTTATATACACTGGAACTTCCGGTTCTCGAAAACGGCGGTTTTCGTCACATTCTCCATCTCATGACAACACTATCTAACCATTGCCTTGCACCTAATGCCAAGGAGGAGAGTTATGCCCGCTGGGGATTTGGCCGTTGCGTTGAAACCGATGGATTTGTCATCACTGCGTCATGCCATTGAATCACAAGCCTTTGTTGATGAAAAAACGCATGTGACACGCCTGCTCAGACGAGTTGAGCATAGTGCTGAACTTCGTCATGCGGCGCGAGAACGGGCAAAAGGTTATGTCGAGCATATGCGCTCCCATGCCGGGGTGGGAGTTGAAGCGTTTTTGAATGAATACCGGCTGGATACGCGCGAAGGCGTCCTTATCATGTGCCTCGCTGAAGCGCTGCTGCGTATTCCTGACGAAAAAACAGCCAATCGTCTGATCCGCGACAAACTGGTGGATACCGAATGGCAGCGCTACATTGGGCAGAGCGAATCGTTCCTTGTCAATGCTTCAGCATGGGGGTTGATGCTGACCGGTAAAATCGTCCAGTTTGATGAAGAAGATGATGCGTTTGCCGGGCTTCGCTCACTGGTGCGCAAAACAGGTGAACCGGTGATTCGCAAAGCACTGAAGCAAGCCATGCAATGGATGGGCTCGCAGTTTATTCTGGGCCGAACCATCGAAGAGGGCTTGAAACAGGCACAGCGCGAAGAAAAACGCGGCTATCTCTATTCGTACGATATTCTTGGCGAAGGAGCGCGCACTGATAGTTATGCCGAGGATTATGCCCGGCGTTATCGTGATGCGATTATCCAAATCGGCAGCCATGCCCCCGAGGGCAAGGATATTTTCCAGCGCCCCAGCATCTCGATCAAGCTGTCGGCCCTCCATGCGCGTTATGATGGGCAGCAACATGCCCGTGTGACCGAAGAGCTTCTGCCTCGGCTGAAAGAGCTGATGCTGTGTGCCAAAGAACATAACATTATGGCAGCCATTGATGCGGAAGAGGCTCACCGGCTCGATATATCGCTGGACGTGTTTGAATCCTTAGCGCGTGATGCGGATCTGGATGATTGGAATGGGCTGTCTCTTGTCGTCCAGGCTTATCAAAAACGGGCGAATGCCGTCATCGACTGGCTCGCGGAAATCGCCCAGATGACCGACAGGCAAATTCCTGTCCGGCTGGTCAAAGGCGCTTATTGGGATACGGAAATCAAGCGGGCACAACAGCTTGGTCTCCAGGACTATCCTGTCTTCACCCATAAATATGCGACGGATATTTCCTACATCGCCTGCGCCCGACAAATGCTGCGCCATGATGATGTATTCTATCCGCAATTTGCCACGCATAATGCCTTGACCGTCGCAAGCATCCTGGAAATGGCTGCGCCTGGCCAACGCTACGAGTTTCAGCGGCTGCATGGCATGGGCGGAGCCCTCTATGATTATCTGCTGGCTGATGATGCCTTTGCCGTACCGTGCCGCATTTATGCGCCGATCGGCGTGCATAAAGATCTGCTGGCCTACCTGGTGCGGCGACTGCTTGAGAACGGCGCTAACAGTTCTTTTATCAACCAGTTGGGCGATAAGGCGATTTCTTCCGATCAGATTATTGCCGACCCGGTAGAGTTAGCACGGCGCTGGCTGGAAGAGGAAGAAGATGATCATGCGCTCCCCCTTCCCTCGCAGATTTATGGTGCCAATCGCATGAATTCATCCGGCATGGATTTGCCCTATCACGGTGAACAGCAGCGGCTTTATGCCGGCATCACCGAGTTTGCTAATCATAGGTGGCAGGCGAACTCTCTTGTCAACGGTAAGGCAGTGAAAGGTGATGCACACTCCTCCGTTAATCCGGCAGATCTTAACGATGAGGTGGGTAAGGCTGTACACGCCACCGCGCAACAGGCAACAGACGCCATGGATAGCGCTGCCAGCGCATTCAGGGCATGGGAAGCAACCCCGGCTGCGATGCGTGCCTCCATTCTCAAGCAAGCGGCGGATTTATTGGAAGGGCATCGCTATGAAGCGATCGCATTGGCTGTGCGTGAGGCAGGAAAAACTCTGCAAGATGCGATTGACGAGGTGCGGGAAGCGGTTGATTTCTGCCGTTATTATGCTGTGGAGGGAGAACGGCGCTTTGGTGAGCCCCTGCCCCTTCCTGGCCCTACCGGCGAAGATAATCAATTGAGTCTGCATGGTCGCGGTGTGTTTGTCTGTATCAGCCCATGGAATTTCCCCTTAGCGATTTTTATGGGCCAGGTATCGGCGGCACTCATGGCGGGCAATTGCGTGGTTGCCAAACCAGCAGAGCAAACGCCACTCATTGCACATTTTGCTGTCACGCTGCTGCATGAAGCCGGGGTACCACCGGAGGTGCTTCAGCTAGTGTTAGGGCCGGGTTCTGAGATTGGCCCGGTACTGCTCGACCACCCGGCGCTGGCCGGTGTGGCTTTTACCGGCTCCACCGCCACAGCCCGGCGGATTCAGCAACAACTTGCGGCTAAGGATGGGCCGATTATTCCCCTGATTGCAGAAACCGGTGGGCAGAATGCCATGATCGTCGATAGCTCCGCATTGCCGGAACAGGTGAGTGATGACGTGATTCATTCTGCTTTCGGGTCAGCCGGGCAGCGCTGCTCAGCCTTGCGAGTGCTGTTTGTTCAGCAGGATGTGGCCGACACGATTCTCGATATGCTGACCGGCGCGATGGAAGAGCTGACGATTGGCAAGCCCTGGGAAATAAATACCGATATCGGCCCGGTGATCGATGAGGCGGCCAAATCATCATTGGACCAGCATAAACAAGCCATGCATAAGCGAGCAAAGGCACTCTATGAGATGCCACTCAGTGCATCGCTGGCGGAGCAAGGGCATTTTGTCACCCCGGCAGCCTTTGAAATAGAGGGCATAGACTGGTTGGACAAAGAGCATTTTGGCCCGATTTTGCATGTGGTTCGTTATAAAGCCGATAAGCTGGAGGCTGCCGTCGATGCCATTAATGCGACGGGCTATGGCTTAACACTTGGCATCCACAGCCGGATTGACGATACGGTCGACCGTATTATCCGCCGCGCACATGTCGGCAATATTTACGTTAATCGTGGCATGACGGGCGCTGTTGTTGGAGTGCAGCCATTTGGCGGAGAAGGCTTGTCCGGTACCGGCCCCAAAGCAGGAGGCCCGCATTACCTGCTGCGCTTTGCGACCGAACGCACCACCACGACCAACACAGCGGCGATTGGTGGCAATCTGGAATTATTTACTTAGTCTGTTTGAGCATCAATGCTTTTAGTTCTGCAATATCGCGATGTAGCTTTTGTATCTCTAATTGCAATATTTCATCGGCATGGACAGCCGCTTCGCGGATGGTATCGCGGGTTTTTTTCGCCTCCACCTGCTCCTCATGCTGCAGAGCATTAACGATGACCGCGATGAAAAGATTGAGTACGGTGAAGCTGGTGACCAGTATGAAGGGGACGAAAAATGCCCAGGCCCAGGGATGTACCTCCATGACCGGGCGGACAATGCCCATTGACCAGCTTTCCAGCGTCATGATCTGGAACAGGCTGTACATGGATGCACCGAGCGTGCCGAACCATTGTGGATGACTGTCGCTAAACAGATGAGTGGCAATCACGGAGCCGATGTAAAACACCAGTAACATCAGCACAATGATATAGGACAGGCCGGGAATGGCGGTGAGCAGCGAGACAACAATCTGCCGCAGGCGCGGCACGACCGAAATCAGGCGCAGAATACGGAAAATACGCAATGTTCTGAGCGCAGCCAGCGCCGATCCATCCGGCACGAAAGACACGCCGACGACGAACATATCGAACCAATTCCAGCCGCTGAGAAAAAACCGCCAGCCACGGGCCAGAAAGCGCAGGCTGATCTCCAGCACAAACACACCGAGAATGAAATGATCGATACGCATTAGCAACACCCCATGCTCAGCCATGAGGCTATCAGAAGTCTCAAGGCCCAACGTTACCGCGTTGATGACGATCAATGTGATGATAATGTTGGTGAACAGCCTGCCATCGACAATCCTGGACAAGCGCTGCTGAATGGTCTGTATCATTTGTCTTGCTTACATCGAGTTAGAGTGCTCAGCATAGCCGCATAACTGCTAACAAATGTTATACGCGCCGCACAATCTGCGCATATTGATGTTTACGCAATAACCTAGGCACTCAGGGCGTTTTGATGCGCCATAACATAATCTGTGACCATGGTGAGTAATTGCTGATCAACCGCAGGGGCATTTAACAATGCACCACCGGTGAGAACAGCGCCAGTCCGTTCAGTGTCTGACAATGGCGTTGCATCTGTACCAACATCCAGTGAATGCAATATGTCTGCTGAGCGATCAATTTCCGGCAAAGAAATGCGCACCGTAGCAGCATCGCGCGTTTGGGCCACAACCTGATTTGATACACCCATGGCATGTAGCAGGCGGCTGACATTCTGCGCCAGCACTTCCGGCAACAAATCATCTGCCGTATTCTCGCCAAATGTTATATCGACTGAAGATGGCTTCATCCCGTCTGTCGTTTCAGTCTGAGCTGGAATCGAATCATACAGGCGGCGCACCGTGTCGGCTTCAAAGTCATTGCGGTGTGTGTCCAGCCCGCGCAAATCTTCCACTGGCGCCAGGGTCACCGCTGCACCCAGTCCTGAAAAATGAAAAGACAGAATCTCCATGATATCGGCAATGTTGTTTGCTTCTTCTTCTCTCAGGGGAAAATCAACCATCATCATACTCCGGTTTCTTGTTCTATAGCCGCTTGCATATATATCTAGCAGGAAAACAATCGGCTATCAGCCCGCGACTGCGGGCCGCCGCTCATGCGATGTAAATAGTTACTCCGGGGTATTAACCTGTGTTTACACTAATGTACAGCCCTTTAGCATAGCCTCAGCCATGCAATCCGGACATATATGGCCATTAAAAACATCGTAATGGGTTGAACATCAGAAGGGCAGTTTTTTATGGCTTTCATGCATCTCTGACATATCATCACCAAAGATGAGCGGCAGAATATCGTCGAGCGTTTGTGCTACGCTATAGCAATCACGCGTGTGCGGCGGGGCAAAGCCGTGATGCATAATGTTTTCCGCCAGGTCAATCCAATGCTGCCAGTAACCTTTATGATTATAAATCACGATCGGCTTTTGGTGAAAATCGAGTTGTCGCCAGGTAATCATTTCAAAGGTTTCATCCAGCGTGCCAAACCCGCCCGGCAGAGCCACAAACCCATCCGAATTATCGAACATCAATTGCTTGCGCTCATGCATGCCGTCAACGATGTGAATTTCCGTCAGGGATTCATGTGCGGCTTCCAACTGCGCTAATTCTCTGGGAAAGACCCCAATCACACGCCCACCATTTTCCAGCACGCTATTCGCCGTGGCTCCCATCATGCCGCAATCGCCACCGCCATAGACGAGCGTGATATCTTTCTCCGCCAGCATTTTGCCAAAATCGGTCGCGGCTTGGAGAAAATGGGCATCAACATTGTTTTGCGCGCCGCAATAGACGCACACGGCAGGTTTTCGAGACATAGCTTATCCGTGAGTAAGTCGAATCATCATTTCAGGCTAAGCGGCAATGTTTAAGAATTGCCAAACAATGGTGGGAACACAGCTCAAAGAATCAGCTAAATATTATGCCGCTTTGACCTGATCGGCACGCGTCAGTGCTTCACTGATCATCTCAGCGGCTTTATCCGCATTTTCCCAGCCGATGACCTTTACCCATTTGTTCTTCTCCAAATCTTTGTAATGCTCGAAGAAGTGCGAGATTTGATCGCGCAGAATTTCCGGCAGGTCTGTATGATTCTTTACGCCATCATAAAAGGGATGCAGTTTGGAGACCGGCACAGCGAGGATTTTTTCATCCTGACCGCTTTCATCTTCCATCAACAACACACCGATGGGGCGTGAGCGCAGCACCGCACCCGGCTGCACCGCATATTGCGTGACCACCAGCACATCACACGGGTCGCCATCACCAGACAGGGTGTGAGGGATGAAGCCATAATTGCAGGGATAATGCATGGCGGTGTGCATGAAGCGATCGACAAAAATCGCACCGGAATCTTTATCCATTTCATATTTAATCGGTTGCGCGCCCATCGGCACCTCGATGACCACATTAATATCCCAGGGAATATCCTTACCGGCGGGAATGTGATTAATGTCCATAGCGTAATCCCTTAACTTCATTTTTTATGGCAGGCCATTGGGTTTACTTGGATTATCGCGAATTGCAATATTAAAGCTGATTGCCTGCTTCTTCCGCACTCGCTTTCACCTGATTGAGATAATCGAATTCTGGTTTGGTGACTTTTAACACGGTGTTGTCAGCAGGCACTGGCCGTGCGACACGGTGTAACTGCTGCGCTGCTTCTTTGGCGGATGTGAGATAGCGATCCATCGGCAGCAAGATTTCTTCCGGCGCTATGTCAATCAACAGATGCTCACGGTCATAACGCTCCAGCAAGCGTTGCAACGTGGCTTTCACGGTTTCTACATGTTCGACATGTTCGCCTTTCAGATATTTCTGGACCTCAAGCCATGCCATCATGTCTTGTGCGACATCGCTTTCATGCGCGTGGCGTAATGGTATATCAGCTTCCGAGGCCGCGCCAATCAGGCGCCGGTCAATCAAGCCACTGATATGTTGAAATTTCCATTCCAACCGTGGCATGCCAAACCGCAGATAGCGGTTTGCTTCAGCCAATATTCTCTTTTGTGGCGGCGGCGGTGGCATAGGCAAATCATTACCCGGCTCTTCGCCCCACAGGGATGCGTAGCTCTGACCATCAATTTCAGGGGCATCGTCAGCCTCAGGACGATCACTCTCCTTCGGCTGCTCCGGCCACTCCTCTTCATCGCCAAAATAATCATTGGCCCAACTGTCAAATGGCCCGGGCATCACTTCATTCCATCAATTAGGTTCTGTTGTGATTTTTATTTCAACCATTGGATTGCTGCTGCGAAGTGGA
>CAYSXY010000047.1:0-16914 GCA_964435165.1 uncultured Rickettsiales bacterium | reverse complement strand
CTAATGATGGCATTTTAGTTCTCACTACTATAACCACATATTACCATCTCACCGCTGACTGATGTTGAAACTGATCTTCCGCTCATTCTTCTATGCCTTGCTGGGTGTCATATTATTGGCAGCAGGCCTGTTGCTCTGGCTGTGGGTTGCACCACCTGTCGGATGGATTACCCCTTTCATCCGCCAGCAACTTTCAGCGCAGGGTATTACCGTCGAGCAGCTAGAGATTGATTCGATTACGCCGACGCAGGTGACCTTCCATACGATCAGCATCACACAGCCAGTACAAACCACCCTGACGGATATGTCCGTGCGTTACAATATGCTGGAACTCCTCACCGGCGATGGGATTGACCGGCTGGTGCTGGACGAAATGTCACTCACCTTGCCGAAACAAGGCACTGACGGTGAGAGTAATCCATGGCGGCAGCGCATGCCGTCGCATCTCCTGCCACTCCTCCTGGTAGACAGCCTCATCATAGAAAAACTGCATATAGACCTGCCGATAGGCGATCACTACCTCACCATTCCACTGACCATTAATATGATAACGAATCCGGAATTCTCTATCGAAATAAAGACTGAGGAAAAAGTCGTAATCCCAACAACACAGCCATTCGGCCTGTCAGTAACACACCTTGCGCTCACACTCACGGCAGATCATACAGAAGATCGCTGGCGTGGAACGTTCGAGGGAGACATGCAACTTCAACATGCAGGCACCCCTTTACTTAGCGGGCCAGTGACCGGCACGCTGGCACTTTCAGCACAACAGGCAGAAACAACACTGGAATGGCAGTGGCCGCCGTCAGAGCAAACCACGGAGCATGGCATCTTTACCGCCAGCTACACCAAACCGCACGATCATCAGCATGATACAAGCAAGATGACACTACAAAAACTCACCGTCACTCCCACGATGATAAGCGCACTCGAATCATTCATGCTGCAGAACAACGATCTAAACGCCATATCGCTGGATCAGGCAGTGCTTTCAGGGAACTGGCAGGGCTCTTTGGCAACACAGCAAGGAAATGGGTCGATTAATGCACACGCTGATCGCGCCGCACTGCCACAACTTTCCATGCATGACATTGCATTATCCGCCCATATCGATTCGCTACCGCCACGCAACATCACCAATGGACAGCTTCAGGTCGACCGCATAGAACTGCAACCACCTGTGACGCAGATAGCGGCCAACTGGTCCTATGCTCTTGATTCATCTACATTAACATTCAGCAATGCCTCCGCATCCTGGCTGGACGGGCTGTTCAGCCTGGCTGAGCCTGTTTCCTGGGCTATCGGTCAACCGGGCGGCGCCTCTGTGATGGTGAACAATATGTCCTCCACCCCATTGCTGGAGCAACTGGATAGATCCTCCCTCTTGTTCATCTCGTCTCCCCTATCCGGTACCGTCACGGTTCACTGGTCTGCCGATGGCGCTATATCGCTACCGAAAGGCACGCTAAGCGCCGTAACAGACGGCACATTGCGCTACCAAGGGGCCGGCCTTGAAAGTCTGTCACAAGGAGCAGGCAAGGACGCGGCCACAGCATTGCAGGATTTTACGTTTAATGAATTAAGCCTGTCTACTCGCCTTGGCGTGTCCGATGAAAATGACGAACTATTACTCACGGTGAAGGGTAAAAACGAACAGGCCTTTGGCGGGCGCCCTATTCATTTGAATATTAATGTCGGGGGCGATATTATCGACGCATTGCTTGCCAGCATAGAATTATATCGTACGCCAGAATCCTTATTGCAACGAACGCCACCACCACAAGGAATGAACCCATGAATCCCGAAACGCCAGCAAGTCCGGTCAACAAACGTGCCGTTTACCCGTTATATCGTCGACGCCTGCTGACTGCCGTGCTGCTGTTTCTGATGTCTGTGCTATGGCTGACCGCTGGCTGCACCCCCACCGTGCAGGTGGCGCCACCGGATAAGCCCATTGAAATTAATCTCAATGTCAACATTGAGCATCGGGTGAAGGTAGAAATCGATAAGGACCTTGAGCAAGCCTTCGATAAAAACAGCGATATTTTTTAAGCGTCAACAGAGCCAGGAGTCATCACCATGCTGTTAGCACATCAAACCGTACGCATCCTCACCTTCACGTTGCTACTCTCATGCGCAATGCTATTTGCTCCATCATCGGCAAAGGCGTTAGAGCTGGATGAGGCAAAACGGCAAGGGTTGGTTGGCGAGACCACCAGCGGCTATATTGCCGCCGTTATGCCCGCCCCACCACGCGATGTTGCCCAGTTGGTGGAAGAGATCAATCAGCGGCGACGGGAAGCATACAGGGCAATTTCCAACGAAAATGGCCAGCCGCTGAATGTGGTTGAAAAACTGGCAGCAGAAAAACTCTACAGTCGTTTAACCAGTGGCGAATTCTATCAATCCAATACAGGGGCCTGGCAACAGAAATAATTAGCTCCCGGGAAAAGCAGCATTGTCACCTATCGTGGCGATACTATTTGGCAAGTAAAATGCTGCGTTGCAACCAGATCAAACCAATTTTATTTATAAAATATCAATATTTTAACCACATACTAGTAAAAATATTAATAGCTTATTGGTGTGTGTGGATAAGGTTAAGGTTTTTGCTGCCGAGGGTGGTGGTCAGCAAGAGCAAATAACAGAACGCCCGGTAGAAACGGCATCACTCCAATCGGATTATCATCCGAGTGATAATGCCTCTGCGCGTGCACAGACCAAAGACACCGCACCTACATTCCAGCAAGCACAAGCACCATCAACCACTGCCTACTATGCACCGGACGCGCCTCAACGAACAACATTAATCGATATTAGTCAGTATCTTAATAGCAATGCTGGGTCGATTGAAATTCGCCTGAGACTGGCAACCTCGGAGCAAGGGGCCCTCACCCTCGCCAGCGGACATAATGTGACTGTTGATATTGATGCCGCCACTGGGGCACTCATCATTCGCGGGAATGCAGAAGCCGTGCAACAAGCCATGCGCACCTTGATGCTCAACGGTGAATTTTCAGGCGAACAAGTCATTATTTTTTCAGTTAAAAATGATGCTCTAGGCCTATTTGAATCACATGCAGTCCGCCTCGATTATAACGCTGGCGATAACAGTTTCACGCCAAGCCGTATCCACCAGTCAGGCAACAGCCAAAGCAGCGATTTAGACTATATCTGGCACAACTCCTCACCTACCACCCTCTTTGACATGCCTGAGATGCCACCGCTTTACACTCCGCATCAGGTCAATGACGGTTTAATGTCCGTTGCATTCGAGGAAGGGCCTTCATCTCCACTTGAGACTGTAAACACTGACGTAGATGATATCTTTGACACAACAAATACACAACCCACTGATAATAATGACCAAAACAACGGCACAACAACAGAGCCGGAAACACCCACTATCCCTGTGACACCACCTGAAACGCAGGGGATTCATCACCCATCGTTGGGGAAAATCGATGTCGTGCACAGACCGGGTGCCCAAACCGATGTCGCCCCGCCCGAAGCATTTTTGCCTCCGATACCACCCAAATATATCCGCACCGAACAGGTACTGAGCAATCAGACATACACTGAAGAAAATGCCGAAGCGATCACCCAGATTGCACTGGATAGTGCCGATGGCTCATTGTTTATATTACTGCGTCTTACTGAGCCGGATGCAGGGAGCCTGAATACACCAACGGTCAATGACACAACCGCAATCTATGACGCGGCAACCGGCGTCTGGTCGGCCATTGGCAATCAGGAGGATGTCAACGCTGTTCTGGCGCAGCTCGTGTTCACGCCTTCTGCAGATTATGACCAGGATGTCGACCTGATGCTGACAGCCACCAATAGCCGGGAAGGCTATCTTGCACGCACCATCACGCTTCAGGCGGATGCCATACAGGATGCCGTCCAACTCAGTACAGCTTTAGTCGATCGCACCGTGCAGGTCGGGGCCAGCCTGAATGAAGCGCTATCGTCTTTCTTTTCAGACCCGGATACCGGCGAGGTATTAACTTATAGCGCAGAATTAACGAACGGAAACCCTCTTCCAGGCTGGATGTCACTCAATAATGCCACAGGATTGCTGTCAGGCAGTCCCGTTGATGGCGATCAAGCCACCTACAGCGTTCGCGTGACAGTGACCGACAGTGTTGGCAACACCGCACAGGACGAGGTCGATATCACGGTGGCCGACGGCCTGACCGCAACCAACCGCAATCAAAACCTGGCTTATACCGAAGATATAACGCTTGACCTTCAGAACATGGTTATATCATCTGCAACGGGTAGCGCTACCGTCACCATCACCTTTTCGGACCCGACTTCAGGCATCATAAACAGCGGTAATTTCGGTAGCGTAACAATTTCAATGGATGATGTGAGCGGCGTATGGCAAGCCAGCGGCGCCGTCGCTTCTCTCAATCAGGTGCTGGCCTCCGCCGCCTTTGCCCCATCTGACCATTATAACGGAAACATGACGGCAACTGTCACCATCTCAGATGGTGCCAACGCCGATTTAAGCGGCACCCTCATCTTTACTGGCGCCGCAGTTGAAGATGATCCGACCTTGAAAACCGCACTTCAGGATCAGATTACCGGAGCAAACGACCCGTTCACCCTCACCGCTGCTCCATCATTTGATGACCCGGATGTCATCACCGATGGCGATAATCTGACCTACACTGCTACACTGACCAACGGCAACCCCCTACCAGCATGGCTTTCACTCAATGCGGCCACCGGTGTCTTCTCAGGCACACCAGCACCCGGGGATTTAGGCAGTGTCGATATCCGCCTGACCGTCACCGACAGCACCGCCCGCTCCGTCACTGATGATTTCACCGTCACGGTCGTCAATGGAGGACTGATCATCGGTACCATCAATGATGATTTCATCAATGGTTCCGGTAATGCCGATGAAATTTACGGTCTGCAAGGGCTGGATACGCTCAAAGGCAGCGGCGGCAATGACCTGATCTATGGAGCACAGGGACGTGATTTGCTCTCCGGCGGAGCGCAAAACGACACGCTCGACGGTGGCGATGACGATGATCTCCTTGATGGCGGGGCGAATAATGACAGCCTGCTGGGCGGCGACGGGAATGATCTCTTAGGTGGCGGCACCGGCAATGATGAATTATTCGGCAATGACGGCGATGACCGGCTCTACGGCAATGCAGGTCGTGATACCATGACAGGCGGTGCAGGTGATGACATCTTCGCTTATGGCCAGGCCTCAGATAGCACCGTTGCCAATCCTGATACCATCGAAAACTTTACCATCGGTAATGATCGCATCGACCTGTCACTCATTGCCGCCATTCCGGGCTTCGCATCCCTCACCATCACACCGGGCGCCACCACCACTATTGCCCATAGCGCCAGCGGCCTGCACATTGAGCTCACTGGCAATCTGGCCCTCACCGCCACCGATTTCATCTTTGCCAGCCAGGCGGGTGCGAGTGATTTGAATCTGGAAGATGAATCCCTGGCAATCGGTGATGCCTTCAGCCTCGATATTCCAGCCGGACTGTTTGCCAGCATCGATGATGGCAATCTCAGCTACACGGCGACACTGGCCGATGGCAGCCTGCTGTCGGACTGGCTGGCATTCAATCCAAACACGGCACAATTCAGTGGCACCGCACAGGCCGGAGATGACGGCTTGTGGCAAATCGTACTGCGAGCAACGAACGGTGCGGGAACAATCGCCGAAGAGCGCTTCAATATCGCCGTGAATGATACGGCGCAGCGCGGCACCGGTGGCGGCGACAATCTCTCAGGTGCAGGCACGGATGATGCCATCGTCGGGCGTGGCAATGATGATACCATCATCGGCGGCAATGGCACGGATATCCTGACCGGAGGCTCTGGCAATGATACGCTCGATGGCGGCAACCATGACGACACACTACATGGCGGCGACGGTAACGATTCCATCACCGGTAACCTGCGCCGTGATCTGATTTTCGCCGGAGATGGCAATGACACCATTTATGGCGGCCCTGACAATACCAATAATGACCGCGAAGATACCGTCTATGGCGGCAATGGCGACGACATTATTTTCGGTGGCCGCTACCATGATTCACTCATGGGCGAAAGCGGCAACGATACGATTTTCGGCCAGTATCATAACGATACGATTCGTGGTGGCGATGGCGATGACATCATCGATGGCGGACTGAATGATGACCGCCTGTTCGGTGATGAAGGCAATGATCGCATCCATGGCGGCACCAATCATGACCGCATCTGGGGTGGTGCCGGCGATGACTGGCTGCAGGGAGATGCCAATAACGACACGATTTACGGTGGTTCAGGCCGCAATATCATCAATGGCGGGGCTCATACGGATTTTCTCTATGGTGGGGTGGATGAGGATATTTTTCTCTTCAGCCATGCCTCACATTCAACCGGCGGCGCACGGGATCGTATCTATGATTTTGATCAAGGCACTGATAAGATCGATCTGTCTCTGCTCGGCATCACCGCCCTGGCTGACCTGACGCTCACGCCGGGTGGTTGGACGCGAGTGGAACATGCCGATTCCGGACTGCGTATCGATCTCAACGGCAATGTTGTCCTCGATGCCGATGATTTCATCTTCACCCCGCCGTCAGCCGATGGCGATATTCTCGATCAAACGGTCACCGTAGGCAATGCCTTCAGCGTCACACTGCAAGCCGGTCATTTTACGACCATTGATGACGGCAACCTCATCTACGATATCTTTCTGGCCGACGGCAATGCTTTACCTGGCTGGCTTAGTTTCGACACCGGAACGCTCACGCTCTCCGGCACGCCTGCCACGGCACATATCGGCACCATGGATATTCTCATTCGCGCAACCAATGCAGCCGGTGATCAGGCGGAAGATGCCTTTACCCTCTCTGTCGGGGAGAATCTGATTACCGGCACACCCAATGCCGATGCCCTGACAGGCACGGCCGATGCCGATATTATTCTGGGATTAGAAGATGATGACACTCTGGAAGGTGGCGCAGATGCCGATGCAATTTTTGGCGATGCCGGGGCCGACAGCCTGCGCGGGGGTGATCAAAGCGACACACTCAACGGCGGCGATGGTGATGATTACCTCAATGGCGATCGTCACTCAGATGTTCTGGATGGTGGCATCGGTAACGATACATTGATCGGCGGATGGAATACCGACGGCAATGACCATCATGACACACTCTATGGCGGCGCAGGAGAGGATTATCTGCATGGCGGACGTAATCACGACAGGCTTTACGCTGGGTCTGAGGATGACACCGCCATTGGCGGCCACGGCAATGATTCGATTTTTGGTGGCACCGGCAATGATTGGCTCGAGGGTGTCGATGGCAATGACATCATCTACGGTGAATCCGGCAGTAATGTGATTATCGGCGGCACCGGCACAGATTATCTCTATGGCGGCACCGATGATGATTTGTTCGTCTACACCAACACCAACGAATCGCAAGGTGGCGGCCGCGACCGGGTCTACAATTTCACGCAAGGAACAGACCGTTTTGATTTCTCCCTCATCGGCTGGGCCGGTATTGGCGACCTGAATATTATCCAGGGCGGCTGGACCCGTATTGAGCATGGCGCATCCGGCTTTCGCATCGATGTGCAGGGAAATATCGCACTGAATGCCAATGACTTTATCTTCTCCGTGCCCGCTGCCGATGGCGATCATGTACGCGAAACCGCCACGACAGGTAATCTTTTCACCCTGGGCCTGTTGGGAGGCCATTTTGCCAGTATAGACAATGGCTCTCTCACCTACAGTGCCACCCTGGATGATGGTAGCGTCCTACCGCCCTGGCTCTCGCTGGATAATGCAACCGGCACCTTCAGCGGCACACCACTGGCTAACAATAGCGGTTTTTACACCATCCTCCTGCGCGGCACGAATAGCGCGGGCGATGTCGCAGAAGACAGCTTTGAGCTTGTCGTTGCTGACAGCAGCATCAACGGCACGGCCGGGGCGGATAATATCAATGGCACCGCCGATAATGACGGCATTATGGCCCTGGCCGATCATGACACGATCACGGCAGGTGATGGTAATGATGTTATTCTGGCGGAAGGCGGCAACGACCATATTGATGCAGGAACAGGAAATGATACCGCCTATGGCGGAAATGGCAGTGATTCCATTCAAGGGTGGAATGGCCGCGATTTGTTAGATGGCGGTGATGGGAATGATATTCTGATCGGCGGCCCGGCCAACAATAATGACTATGAAGATACACTTTATGGCGGTGGCGGTGACGATTATCTCGCCGGTGGCCATCGTAATGACCGGCTATATGGCCAGGCCGGCAATGACCGTCTGGATGGCGGCGTCCATACCGATTATCTCTATGGCGGTGCCGATCATGATCTTCTCCACGGCTTTAACAACCGCGACCAACTACGTGGCGATGCGGGGGACGATACGCTGATTGGCGGACATGATCGTGACAGCCTGTGGGGCGGCGGCGGAGATGATATATTCATGATCACCCGCAAAGAGTATTCCTGGGGCGGAAACCGAGATATTCTCTACGATTTCACGCAGGGCGAAGATCGGATTGATCTCTCCTTACTGCCCCTCACCTTTGCCGATCTCACCCTCACGCCCGGTGGCACCACACGTATCGACCATACGCAAAGCGACATGCGTATCGATATTCAATCCAACGTCAACCTCCTCGCCACCGACTTCATTTTCGCCAGCGACATAGGCACGGCAGATATTCTGCTGGCAGATCAACAGGCGGAAGTAGGCGATGCCGTCTCTCTCTCCCTGCCGGGCGGCATGTTTGCCTCCATCGATGATGGCAACCTGACCTATATGGCACTGGAAGCCGATGGCACCATGCTGCCAGGCTGGATGCATATTGACCGCACCACCGGCACCCTCACCGGCACACCGGGCAACGGCGATGCCGGCGCTGTGGAAATCATGCTCAGGGCCATGAATGCAGCCGGCACCATTGCAGAAGATCGCTTCTATTTTGCCGTGAGCGATGACACCACCACAGGGCTCGTCGGCGATGATGTGCTGGCCGGTGATAACAACGCCAATGCCATTCGCGGTGAAAATGGGAATGACAATATCACCGGAGGCAATGGTAATGACGCACTCTATGGCGGCCTGCTTGATGACACCATCGATGGAGGTAATCACAATGATTTTATTATGGGTGGAAGCGGCAATGATAGCATCAATGGCGGGCTGCGCGCTGATCTGATTGACGGAGGCGCCGGTAATGACACCATTTATGGCGGGCCGGATAATACCAACAACGACCGTGAGGATACCATCTATGGCGGTAGTGGAGATGACTGGATACACGGCGGACGCTATCATGATATCCTCTACGGCAATGACGGCAACGATACACTCATCGGCGGTGTGCATAATGATTCTCTGATGGGCGGTGCCGGTAATGACAGCCTGGATGGCAGCGGCAATAATGACTGGCTTTATGGCAATGCAGGTGAGGACACACTGCAAGGCGGCAATAATAATGACCGGCTCTATGGCGGTGCTGATGCTGACAGCCTCCATGGCGGCAATAACAACGATAGACTCTACGGTCAGGATGGTCACGATGAGTTGCTTGGCGACGCCGGCAATGACTTCCTCTATGGCAATGACGGCAATGACAGCCTGACCGGCGGCACCGGACGCGATTCACTGTGGGGCGGCGGCGGTAATGATCACTTTATCTACACAGCCACTAACGAGTCAGGCGGTGGCAACCGCGACCGCATTTATGGCTTCACCCAGGGCGACGATGTCATCGACCTTACCGCATTCGGCCTGGCTGGCATCGGTGACCTGACCATCACGGATAATGGCAGTATTACAACGGTGGAGTATAATGCGCTGGCTTTTCAACTCGACGGTGTGATCCCCCTCATCGCCGGTGATTTCCTGTTTTAATGCGCATCTATAGCCATTCACGCTGATTTTCTACAATCCGAATGGCTATCAGACCGCGACTGCGGTCCGCGCCATAGTTGGCGCGTAAGCCTTAGTGGCGTATGAACGCATACTAATTTCTATACAGAAATTGGTGGGAAAAGCTATATGTCGATGCATCGCGTCACCCGCAACCGGTAGCAAACAGGGCATCGCACCACACCAAATATAGTGGTTTTTAGGCCTTTATTAGCATTATTTTGTCGAATTATTAAGTTTCTTCCGTATATTGTCGCTGTTATGCACAGCCCGTTATCAACACAGGGTACACTGGCCTGGCATATGGACTAATCATAATGGATACAATCGATGCGCTGCCCTTATTGCGGACATACAGACACCCAGGTCAAAGACTCACGCCCCAGTGAAGACGGTATGGCCATTCGCCGCCGTCGCTATTGCCCTGCCTGTGATTCACGCTTTACCACCTTTGAACGCATTCAGCTTCGCGAGCTAACCGTGGTCAAAGAAAATGGTGACAAACGTCCGTTTGATCGTGACAAAATCGCTCGCTCCGTGATGATCGCCACGCGCAAGCGCCCGGTCGATGCTGAAGAAATTGAAAAACTGGTGAATAATATTGTCCGTAAACTCGAAGGGTTGGGCGAAAATGAAATACCAACCTCCAAGATCGGCGAATTGGTGATGGAAGGCCTGAAAGACCTCGACAAGGTTGCCTATATCCGCTTCGCTTCGGTCTATCGTAATTTCCGTGAAGCCAAAGATTTTGAAGATTTCGTCGAAACCCTTGCCAACTAATTCCTCCCCCTCTCACGATCAGTACTTTATGCGCATTGCGCTGGGCCTCGCCCAGCGCGGGTTAGGTCGCTGCTGGCCAAACCCAACTGTCGGCTGCGTCATCGTCAAACAGGGTCATATCATTGCCCGTGGCTGGACGCGCCCGGGTGGACGCCCGCATGCCGAAACGGTTGCCCTTGAACGGGCTGGCAGCAACGCCGAAGGTGCCACAGCGTACATCACCCTAGAGCCCTGTGCACATCACGGGCAGACCCCACCATGCACCAACAGCCTGATACAGGCAGGCGTCAGCCGCGTGGTGATTGCCACCCAGGATCCGGATCCTCGCACCAACGGCGCGGGTATTGCCCGCCTGAAAGAAGCGGGTATCACCGTCACCGAATCAGTGCTTGAACGGGAAGCACGACAGCTCAATGAAGGATTTTTACTACGCACTCTCTATCAGCGCCCGCTCATCGCTCTTAAAACCGCGGCCACATTGGACGGCAAAATCGCAACACTCAACGGCAAAAGCCAATGGATCACCAATGAAGAAGCACGGCATTTTGGCCATCGGCTCCGCGCGCATTATGATGCCATTATGATCGGGTCCGGCACATTATTAGCAGATAACCCGCTTCTCACCTGCCGCCTGGAAGGCATGGAACGACATAACCCGGTGCGCATCGTCCTCGACACACAACTTAAAATCGAACCACAGCACCAACTGGCCCAGACGACACATCTGGCACCGCTTTGGGTGATAACCAGTGCAGAACAGTTGGACGCACAATCTGACAAAGCAGTTGCATTGACAGAAGCAGGGGCAAGATTGGTGGCATGTGATACCAGCCATGGCCGCCTGACACCTTCCGCCGTTGTCCGGCAATTGATACAAGACGGGCTGACGCGGCTGCTGATTGAAGGAGGCCCATCCATCAGCACCACTTTTCTGCAAGCAGGGCTGGTGGATGAATATTGGTGGTTCAGCGCACCGATGCTGGTGGGCGATGACGGACGCGGTGCTATTCGTCCCATGGGATTATCCTCTCTTGACAGCGCGCGCCGCCTGACTCATATCGAAACACGCCAATGTGGCGCCGACCAGCTTCACCATTATCGCCTTGCATGTTCACCGGTATTATAACGGCCCTTGGCCGTATCACAGACATCACTCCCGCAACCGATCATACGCCCTTGAAAGCCGTGATTGCTGCACCCGTAGACGCACAATCACTAACGATCGGGGCGTCCATCGCCTGTGACGGTGTCTGCCTGACCGTCACGACCATCGAACCAGATCATGAGGATAAAACCCGGAACGGCTGTCATTTTTCCGTCGATATTTCCCCTGAAACGCTGGCTTGCACCACACTCAACTGCTGGCAGCCAGGCACGTTGATTAATCTTGAACCGTCATTAAAGCTGGGCGATGAAATGGGGGGGCATATGGTCACGGGTCATGTCGATGCCATCGCCACACTTGACGCATGCGATAATGTGAAGGGTAGCTGGCGAATCTCACTAACCATGGCCGATGATATCCTCCCCTTCATTGCTGAAAAGGGCTCAATTGCCATCAACGGCGTCTCACTAACCGTCAATCAGGTTCACCATAACCGCGTTGAGCTCATGCTGATTCCGCACACCTGGAACCACACAACCTTTCATGCATTGTCCGTAGGTGATGCGGTGAATGTTGAAGTTGATCTCATGGCGCGCTACGCTGCCCGCTGGTTTCAATCAACATCTACAGTACCGGCGTCATGACCACACTGGCCACGATCGAGGAAATTCTTGCCGAAGCCAAAGCAGGCCGCATGTTCATTCTGGTCGATGATGAAGATCGGGAGAATGAAGGCGACCTCGTCATTCCCGCACAGCTGGCTGATGCCGATGCGGTGAATTTTATGGCCATGCACGGTCGTGGGCTCATCTGCCTCGCCCTGGAAGCAAACCGCGTCGAAGAGTTGCAGCTTCCGCTGATGGCACAGCATAATGCCTCGCGCCATCAGACCGCTTTCACCGTCTCGATCGAGGCACGCGAAGGCGTCAGCACCGGCATCTCAGCTCCAGACCGCGCCCATACCATTGCCACCGCCATCGATCCGCAGACAACGGCCAGTGACATTGTCAGTCCGGGCCATATTTTTCCACTCGTCGCGCGCGAGGGCGGCGTACTGGTCCGCGCCGGTCATACGGAAGCTGCGGTCGATATTGCCCGCATGGCCGGTATGATGCCCGCCGGGGTGATTTGCGAAATCATGAATGATGACGGCACGATGGCGCACCTGCCCGAATTACTGATCTTTGCCGAGAAACATCATCTCAAAATCGCAACCATTGCCGATCTCATCGCCTATCGGCTGGCGAATGATGCATTGGTCACCCGCAGCTACACAACCTCTTTTCACAGCCGCTACGGCGGTGATTTCACGCTCCATATCTACACCAACACCGTGGAAGACATTGAGCATATTGTCCTGGTCAAGGGTGACATCACCACGGATGAGCCTATTGCAGTACGCATGCACGCACTCAATATCTTCAAGGATATGCTGGGAGGGGATGCGGAGCGCGGCGGAGAGCTCGAAGCCGCGATGCGCCTGATTGGCCAGGAAGGGCGTGGTGTTATCGTGTTATTGCGCGAGGCACAGCGCACGCGCCTCCAAGACCGCCTGTCCCCCCCAAAAACGGAATCAAAACAAACCAACCCGCTACGTGAATACGGCATCGGCGCCCAGATTCTGCTCGATCTTGGCGTCCGCAACATGATATTGCTAACCAATTCAAAGCGCTCTATCGTAGCATTGGAGGGCTATCAACTGAATGTTGTCGATCATCGGCCCCTAACCCCGGTCGTATAGCGCCCTATTCTGCCAACCTCTACACAAGGCCGTTGCCATGTCCCATATTCTGATCGTCGAATCGCGTTTTTATGGTGATATTGCTGATATGTTGCGCAGTGGAGCGACAGCGGAAATCGACGAACAAGGCCATAGCTGGGAGCGCGTGCCCGTGCCCGGCGCGCTGGAAATCCCCGCCGCTATTGCCTTTGCCATCGATAATGGCCGCTATGACGGATTTGTTGCCCTTGGCTGTGTGATACGCGGCGAGACCAGCCATTACGATCATGTATGCCAGGAAAGTATTCGCGGCTTGAATGATCTTGCCATGCGTCAGTTTGCCCCCATTGGCAACGGCATTCTGACAGTAGAAAATCCGCAGCAAGCTGCCAAGCGAGCCGATCCTAAACAGGGGAACAAAGGAGCACATGCCGCGCGCGCAGCACTGGTGATGATTGGCCTGAAACGTAAATTCATTACGGGAGGACGCTAATGGCCAATTCCGATGATCAACCTGCCGCGCCATTCACCTCAACCATCCTGTCAGAGGTAGATCTGCCACCACTGGATCGCAAAACAGGCCCAACCACGCCTAAAAGCGCGGCCCGATTGGCCGCCGTACTGATTCTCTTTCAACTAGATATGTATCCGGAAACCAGTGGTGAACAGACGGATGAGAACACGGAACCGGAAGCCCACCTCCTGGTCGAATCGCTGATCAATGATCTGAGCCTGCAATTGCTGGAAAATCAGGCAGATCAGGATGAAGAAAGCTTTATGATTGAGCCGGATATGCGTTTTCTTACCCGCATTTGCGGTGGCGTTACCGAGCATTTGGCTGCATTGGATCAGAAAATTACCCCGCATCTGAAAACCGATTGGAAATTTGACCGGCTCGACCCAGTCCACCGTGCTATTCTCCGCGCCGCCTCTTATGAACTGGCACATATGCCGGATGTGCCAGCTAAAGTAGTCATCAATGAATATATCGATGTCGCCAATGCTTTTTCCGACAAGAACGATGTGCGCTTTATCAATGGAATGCTGGATACGCTTGCACGCAAACTTCGCCCGGATGATCCTGCATTTCAACCTCACGAGTAAGCACCAATATTCCCGTCATGCAGGAATATGAACGGATTTCCCGGCTGATCGCCCCAGCCACCAGCAACAAGGCGGCATTGGGGTTAACCGATGATGCCGCGTGCATCCCATACGGTGAATCGCAATTAGTGCTAACCACCGACAGTCTCGTCGAACATATTCATTTCCTTCCCGACACCGCCCCGGAATCGCTCGCACGAAAACTCCTGAGTGTTAACTTATCAGACCTTGCCGCCATGGCGGCCAGCCCTGCCTATGCACTGCTCAACCTACAGTTAACCGAGCAGCAGGATGACGTCTGGCTCGGCACATTCATGCAGGCCTTGAAAGAAGAGATGGATAAGTACGCCATCGCTCTGATTGGCGGCGATACCACCGCCAGCCCACAGGGTTTGAGCTGTGGTTTGACGGCGCTTGGCACCACCGGCACGCCACTTCTTCGCAGTGGCGCCAGACCCGGCGACATCATTGCCGTCACCGGCACGATCGGCGATGCCTATCTCGGACTGCAATGGCTGCAACAGAAACAATGGTCAGGTACAACTGCTGAACAAATCGCACATATCATCGCTCGCTATGAAACACCCACGCCCCGCCTGGATATCGCATCAAAGGCACGCCCTTACCTCACGGCGGGCACAGACATCTCAGACGGGCTGGCCGCCGACCTGAAACGGCTCTGTCGGGCCTCACATTGCGGCGCCGCGATTGAGGTCTCGCATATTCCGTTCTCCGAAGCAGCACATCACTGGCTACAGCACCACCCAGAGCATATCGCCTCCTTGCTCACCGGTGGTGATGATTATGAATTACTCCTCACCTGCGCGCCGGAAGACTGGCCAGCCATCGAACAAAAGGCGTTGCAAACCGATACTCCTATTTGCAACATCGGCGCCATCACAGCAGGAAACACTATCACCTATCGAAGCGAAACAGGCCAAGCCCTTCATCTGACGCATGAGGGCTATCAGCATTTTGCGTAGCTCAGCCCTTGACCGAACCCTGCATCTTTCCGTAATCTACCCGCTTTCGTTTACCAGAACAGGAAGTGCGCATGCTCGCCATGCAATATACGATTGAACTGCCATCCGGCTATGATGAAGCGCCGATTCGTGAACGGGTCAGCCGCCGCGCCCGCCTGTTTGACGAACTCGGCGGCCTTCATCATAAATCCTTTCTGTTCAATGCTGCAGATGGGCTGTATGCCCCCTTTTATATTTGGGATAATGAAGAAGCCGCCCGTGACTTTCTGATGAATGACCTGTTCAGCGGCGTCATCGACAGCTTCCACCGCCCCCGGGTGCGCAACTGGAATGTGATTCGCGTGATCGACGGTAACCGTGATCTTATCCCTTCCTATTGCCTGCAGGAGGTCGATAACATTCCCAGTGACACCAGCCTGCAAAGCCTGATGCTCAGTGAAGTGGAGTTACAAAAAGACCTGAGTACCAATCCGGATCTTTATTTTCATGCCATTGCGCTGGACCCGGATCGGTGGGAACTGGTGCGCTACAGCATCTGGAAAAACCGCGCCGCTGCGATCACCTCAGGTGCAGACTGTGTTCAGGATTACGAAGTGCTACACGTCTCTGACAGCCGCCTGCCGGCTGAAGCAACTCTGCGCGCTACTGGCTAGCAGCATCCACCTGATTGTTGAAACGCCCGAAATTGCCGATTAACTGCTCTATCACACTGAAGCTGCGACCGCGCGTCGGGGTGGTACGCTGCGTGGCCTCAATCTCCTGAATATCTTCTAGCGACCGCGTCTCAACAGTCGTCACCGTGCCATTGTCATCAAAAGCAATGGTGACGACCTGCTGCTCGATCACATCCGGGTCCAACACACCACTATGCTCGACTACGCGGGTGAAATAATGCCAACGCTCCTCACCAAAGGTAGAACGGCTGGAGGGTGAACCAAGCAATTGCCGCACCTGCGATTGCGATGTCTTGCCTGCCTCCACCTGCATCAGCGCGTCATCATTAAAGACATAACCGGCATTCTCTACCGTGGACGCACAGGCAACAAGCCCGAACATCATCACCGCCAGCAGGGTAACAGACAGGTGTTGGCGCATGAATATCCTCCATTCATTTCTATTTACCGTTTATATAAGCCATGATGTAAAAAGAAGAAAGCGCTTGTCACCGACGTGCGATCTGGCTATGTTTCCGCTCCCTTAAACAGGGCGCGCACCCGTAGCTCAGCTGGATAGAGCACCAGACTACGAATCTGGGGGTCAGGAGTTCGAATCT
>CAYSXY010000046.1:0-16943 GCA_964435165.1 uncultured Rickettsiales bacterium | reverse complement strand
CTATATATGATTAGCTGTGCAGAGCGGGTGATACAGCAAGACAGCACACATGCCATGCAGGAAATAACAGCACGCATCCGCTCTGCACTGACCGATAAGAGTAATCGCCCCGCTGCCATGCCGCACCTGCAATGGCGTCTCGTTTTCTGGAGCCGGGATGGCGAAGAACTGCAGCAGCATATTGCCTTCCTTTCCGATATATATTCCATGACTCAGGATGAACGCATATGACGCTGGATATAGCGGTGCGGCTGACGGAAATCCTGCTCGGGCTGGCATTGATTCAATCCAGCCTTGAGCATCTGGTCGCAGAATCAAGCGAAAGACGTTTATTTTCGGTGCGGCTGATACTGAGTATTCTGCTTGTGATTGGGTTACATCCAGAATGGACGCTGCTTGCCTTGGTGCTCCACGCGCTGATGGTGCTGCATCGTTTTCAAGGGCCCTATAATGGTGGCAGCGACCGTATGGGGTTGCTGATTTTGTGCTTCCTGTGCGCCGTACATTGGCTGCCGGGCACGCTGTGGCCGGAGGTCGCATTCGGCTATCTGGCGCTGCAGACGATGCTGTCTTATGTCATGGCGGGCTGGGTGAAGCTCATCAACCCGGAGTGGCGGAGCGGTCGCGCATTGCAGGACGTGTTTCATTTTTCGGCATACCCGGCCAGCGAGAGTGTGCGCGGGTGGGCGGAGAAGCCGCGCCTGCTGCGATTCATGTCATTGGCCGTGATAGTGTTTGAATTATGCTTTCCTTTATGCCTGCTGTCACAACCCACCCTTATCCTCGGATTAAGTGTCGCGCTGAGCTTTCACCTGGCCAATGCCTGCCTGTTCGGCCTCAATCGTTTTGTCTGGGTGTGGGTGGCAGCCTATCCGTCACTGCTCTGGTTTCAGGGGCATATGTGGGGATGAGCTCAAAAAGAATAAAAGATTCTCACTTATAAAGTGCTTCGGATATAACTTTATTAAACGGCGGTAACAACCTATGAAAGAGTTACAAATATGAGTGGAATAAACGGGAAAGAATTGGAAACGAAAAAAGGCTGGGAAATGCTGTTACGATACAGCTCTAGCGAGAGTGAAGCTTACAGGTTTCTTCGCAAAGGACAAAACGAGACCTTTCTTGAAGGGCTGGCAGATTATTTCGCCCGTGATGGACTACTTCAAAATAAAATTGTAGAGGTTCTGGAACCAAGCTTTTCCAGCGGTACGCGTTCATTGGTGCTGAAAGTATCACCTGCGGAGGGTGATTATCCCGCTGAAGATTCTTTTATTATTATGATCGATTTACAAGCAAATGTTCACCAGCGTTCCAAAAATGGAAATCCTGAAACAGATTACAGGAGTGAACATCTCACTTACTTTAATTACTACGGTATTATTCCTTATTCATATGCTTATCTACGAGAAGGACAAGGGAACGGGGCAGAACCAGATAGGGTAGTAGAAGCTGCGTTTGATCGCACCGAGCCAACGGGATTTCCTGAACGATCCGGAGGTATTTTGGGCACTTTCCAGAGTGACCACAAGCTACGGGAGGAAGGGATTGTCGTTCGGCTTTATCCTCGCCTTCCCCACACATTTGATTATCTGGAAACATTCCCGGAGAGCGTCGGAATCAGGGGATTAACCGACCATTACAACTATCTTCTCCTTGAGGGTATAGAACAACTAGAAGCATATATTCAGAACATTGGGCCAGAGTGGCGGAGCCGAGACGCACTGGAAGCGCTGATGGACAAACTCAAAAGTACCACCGTTGAGTATGACTGGGGAGAAAAGAAACCGATGGTCAATCCTGATTGTACATTTGAAGATTTTGAAAAGCTTTGTGTCGCAGCCATGGATGTAAAAGAATTGCTGGATTATCGGAAGCAGGCTCCCATCTATGATCAGGATAGAAGCGTCTTCGGCGTAGAATTTGGCTATTCAGATGAAGCTATGTCCCGCAAACCCTGGATGATCGATCTGGACGCGACATCGCCAAAAACCTGGGGTGACCATGACGGATATAGTGCCATGCGCGCGACTCTTCGTGAAAAATATGGCATTAAAGGTCACCGGCTCAGGGCCGAGTTCCCGGGCTATCGTTTTGAAGATGAAGCAAGCAGAAGAGCCTATCTATCGGCTACGCCCGAAGAAAGGACTGTGATGCTGGAACAATTGGAAGAGAGGAAAAGAGACGTCTAATCGTGCATCCAAAATTGTCATGCGCCAAGCATTACGCAGCTTGGGCAACGGCGGCCTGGTTTGCCTCAGCTGACATCATCCACTCGGTTGCCGCCTCATCCAGCGCTGTATCGGGATTCATCGCCTGCACGGATCGCAATGTCTCCAGAATAATGTCTGATTCCATTTTCGGATTCAGCACCTCCGGTTGGGCAACGACTTTTCTGATCAGCCCTTTCACCGCAGAGAGGCGAATGATGTTGTTATCTTTTTCCCCTTCATCTGCCGTCTGTGTGCTGCCTGTCTGTTGGCTATGTAAATAGCGGGCAGCCTCTGCGCCTATCGATTTTGCATCATACTCTTTATTGTGCGGTGAATAGCCAGTGAATATCCCGCAAAGGAAAGAAATTGGCAGCATCAGCACCTGTGCATAATCCATAATACCCGGATCTGTATCCTTATCCCCGGTTCTTTTAGAAAAAATTTTGCCCAGCGGCGCCGACGCCAGCAGTGCCGTTCCAAACTGATCCGTCCCTGCGCCAACCGGCATTTGGATTTTCACTATTCGGTTTAACAAAGGGTTATCTTCCAACCCAAATTTTTTCATCCATTTCTGCAATGGCGCTGCAATGAATAGATTGCCCCCCACACCCAGGCCTGTTCCAGCCGTTTCCAAAATCTTGTTCCATTGTTTAGGTGCTGCTTGCGCTGTTTCGCCATCCTGCGCTGGTTGCTCGGCGCCTTGCTGCGTTGTCGACGCCCCCGCTCCGATGAGAGCGTTCCCTGTCAGATTCAATGCTGGCACAATAGTCCACAGCCATTTCTGCATCATGCGGGAGACTTTACCCAGCATCGTATCTTTTGCCGCAATCGCCTGTGCGACGGATTCTTCCGTCAGTGCGTCATCGACTATCGCCTGATCCACATCCCGGAACATTTCTGGCAAGGATCGCTGCCGAGCGCGCAATACACCGCCTACCGTCAAAATACTACTGGCGGCAATAAAGCACATGCTGCCAGCCGTTTTCAGCCAGCGGAATATGCCGCCTTTTTCTTCGCCATTGCTATTTTTTTCCTGGATTTTTTCCTGACGTCTGCGTTCGACCCGTGCCGTGGCGTTAATCGCCAGACCAGCTCCCAAGGACAAGACCCCAACAATCAAGGTTGAATAGCGGCCAATCAACGCATCGCGTGTGCGGCTCTCCATATCCACCTGAACCACATTCAGCGTGTCGGGAAAGCGTTGTTTTGATGCTTCGGTTGCCTCTTTAATCCCCGGTCGTTCCTGCCATTGCTTCAACCAGCCAGCAACCACACTTTCCTGCTCACCATCCCGTACCGTTTCAAGCGCTGGTGCATAGCCACCAATCTCCAATATCGCTTCCCTGCCCTTAGGCAGAATCCGCACCGTGAGGTGCTTCACATGCTCGGCATCATCGGGATAGGTATTTTCATAATCTTGCTTAAGCTGCGCACCCCATTCGCGCATCTGCTGCTGTAAATCTTCCAGCGTGACATTACCCTGCTCTTCCAGCTTGTCCTTCCACGCAGCCGACATGTTCACGCTGGTCAGGCGTGTACCGTCAAAAGCTGGAGTGGAAAAGGCGCGTAGTTGAGCCATGTAAGTTGTGACCATTCTTATCGTAACGTCGGGAAAGACTTCCCGATCTTCATCTTATCAGCCTAAAATAACCGTTTTATGACAGAGGTCAATTACGCAGCGTAATTTATACCATTGTTTTTCATGCATTTTTCTTTGTGCAGTGCATTAAAAATGGCGGCATTCACATCTTCTGCCCTTTTATTACATTGTACATTGCGGAAGCAGCGCCCTCTGATATTGATTCTTTGATCCATGCTGTCATGAGCCTTAGCATATACGGTTATCTTGCAAACTTGGGGCAACATAGTTAATTTGCGCGTTATTGCATGTATATTTTTGTGACGGTTATTTGACAGATTCGAGGATTTCAAGGTAAACATGGCTAAGATTAAAGATAACATGATAAGTAGCGCTGGGAGCCTAAAGAAATGATAGGGACAGAGGCAATGGTGGCATCGGAAGTCGAGCCAACCGATATAGTTATTTTTGGCGCGACTGGAGATCTATCGCTCCGCAAAATTATCCCCGCACTTTATTATCGCCTGCAGGCAGGTCAGCTGCCGAAAGAAAGCCGCATTGTGCTGGTGGGACGCCAGGCCATGGACGCAGGCGCCAGCCAGGAAATGATCAACAAAGCGTGCCATGATTATATTCCGAAAAAAGATCTAAATGATAAAGATTACAAGGCGTTAGTCAAACTATGTCACTATGTGCAGATTGATGCCGGTAACGCAAAAGATTACAAGGCACTGAAGGTAGTATTGGAAGATACACCTCGCCCTGTTCGGGTCTTTTATCTCGCAACCCCTGCCAGTATATTTGCTGTTATCTGCGCCAAGCTGAAAGATAATGGACTGGTCACCCCGCATAGCCGTGTTGTGTTGGAAAAGCCCATTGGCCATGACCTCCAATCATTCGATGAGACGAATAATGCCGTTTTAGAGTATTTCTCTGAAGACCAGATTTATCGTATCGATCATTATCTGGGTAAAGAGACGGTACAAAATTTGATGGTGCTTCGCTTTGGCAACGCGCTGTTTGAACGTGCCTGGAACGGTGACACTATTGACCATGTGCAAATCACCGTGGCCGAATCGATCGGGGTTGGCAAACGATACAGTTATTATAACAGCTATGGCGCATTGCGCGATATGGTGCAGAATCACCTGCTGCAATTGCTGTGTATGCTCGCTATGGAGCCCCCACATACCATATCGGCAGATGCAGTGCGTGATGAAAAATTAAAGGTACTGCGTGCGCTTCGCCCCATTGAAGCGCAACATGTAAATGAATATACCGTGCGCGGGCAGTATCGTGCAGGCAACATTGATGGTACTGCTGTTGGCTCATATATTGATGATATTGACGGCACGCCGAGCGATACGGAAACGTTCGTCGCACTTAAATGCTATGTCGATAATTGGCGATGGGCTGGGGTGCCTTTCTATTTGCGTACGGGCAAGCGCATGCAGGAGCGTTATTCAGAAATCGTGATTCAATTTCGCCCGGTACCGCATAATATTTTTCCTCATCAGCTTAATTTGCCCGAAACCAACAAATTGGTGATTCGCCTGCAACCGGATGAATTCGTCAATCTACAGATGAACACCAAGGTGCCGGGGCCAGGAGGGTATCGTCTTAAGCCGGTGAATTTGAATCTGTCGCTCAATGAAGCATTTGATGAGCGCTCCCCGGATGCCTATGAGCGCCTGCTGATGGATGTGATGCGCGGCAACCAAATACTGTTCATGCGTACGGATGAAGTGGAAGCTGCCTGGCATTGGACGGAGTATATTTTAGATACATGGGAAAAAACAAATCAGGCGGCGCAGCCTTATCCGGCCGGTAGCTGGGGGCCCGAAGATGCATCCATGCTTATCGCACGGGATGGCCGCCGCTGGTACCATGATAACTCATAAGGATTAGGTTCTGTTGAGAATGAATCATTCACACGCGCAGATGCAACATGACACGGTTGATACGATACACTGGCACCGCTTCCCCTCCCATGATGCATGTGCTGAAGCCTTGGCGCAGTATGTTGCCGAACGGCTTCAACAAGCCCAGGCCGAGCGTGGACTCAGCAGCCTGGTAGTCTCTGGTGGCGGCACGCCTGTACCCATGTTCAAGCAACTGAGATCCGCTGCGCTCGATTGGTCCAAGCTGACGATTACCCTTGCTGATGAACGATGGGTCGACCCACATGACGATGACAGCAATGAAAAGCTGGTGCGTGATCATTTGCTTATGCCTGAATCGCGCTTTGTGCCGCTTAAATATGATGTGCCTTCATCACAGGAGGGCGCAAGGCAAGCAGATAAGGCGCTTGCTGAGGCGATAGAAGGTGCATTTGATGTGGTGATCCTGGGGATGGGCGAAGATGGCCATACGGCATCGCTATTTCCTCATCACCCAACCCTTGCGTCGGCATTAAGTGTCGACAACGATGTGCGGTGCATGGCTATTGATAATGCGCCAAAGCCGCCGCCTGATCGCATCACACTCACAGCGCCCGCATTGTTCAACAGTCATGAAATTATCATCCATATCACGGGCGAAGAAAAACGTGCGGTGCTTGAGAAGGCTGTCCAGCAGGGTGATCCGCTTGCCTTGCCGATTGCCGCTTTCACTTGCCAAAAAGCCGTTCCGATCAGTGTCTACTGGGCAGCTTAGCACTGCGCACCATCACACAAGCAATGCTGTTTAAGAGCTAACAACAGATAGGATACATCATATGGTTCACGCCGTTATACAGGAAGTCACTGAACGCATCATAGAACGCAGCAACACATCACGTGCTTCATATTTGAAGCGCATGGAAGCCGCCCGGTTGAAAGGGGCCACGCGCACTACACTCTCCTGCGGCAATCTGGCGCATGGGTTTGCGGCCTGCGGCGCAGACGATAAAAAAGAACTCGCAGCCGAGCATAAGCCAAATATTGCGATTGTCTCCGCCTATAATGACATGCTATCGGCGCACCAGCCCTACAAAGATTTTCCTGATATCATTAAAGAAGCCGCGCGTGAGGCTGGCGGTATTGCTCAATTTGCCGGTGGTGTGCCTGCCATGTGCGACGGGGTGACGCAAGGCCAGCCCGGCATGGAGCTGTCTCTTTTCTCGCGTGACGTGATTGCCATGGCCACCGCCGTTGCCCTGTCGCATAACATGTTTGACGGCGCGTTGTGCTTAGGTATTTGTGATAAAATTGTGCCGGGCCTACTCATCGGGGCGCTGCAATTTGGTCACTTGCCAGTTATTTTTGTGCCGGGCGGGCCCATGCCTTCCGGATTGCCCAATGACGAAAAAGCAAGAGTGCGCGAATTATTTGCCCAAGGCAAAGTAGGACGTGAGGAGTTGCTCAAAGCCGAGTCGGAGTCTTATCATTCCCCCGGCACCTGCACTTTTTATGGTACGGCGAACACCAACCAGATGCTTATGGAGTTGATGGGGCTGCAGCTACCGGGAAGCTCGTTTGTTAATCCCAATACACCGCTGCGCGATGCCCTCACCCGCGCGGCGACGGCGCAAGTTATCGCCAACAGCCACCTGGCTGGTGAGAGGCACCTGGCGCTCTGTGACGTGGTGGATGCTCGCTCTATTGTCAATGGTATCGTCGGGTTGCATGCGACAGGCGGCTCAACCAATCATACGATTCATTTGATCGCCATGGCTCGGGCGGCGGGTATTCGCATCAATTGGGATGACTTTGCCGATTTATCCTCTGTCGTGCCGTTGCTCTGCCGTATTTACCCCAATGGAACCGCCGACGTGAACCACTTTCACACCGCCGGTGGCATGGGATTATTAACCCGTCAATTGCTGGATAAAGGCTTGCTGCATGGCAATGTGCAAACGGTCGTCGGCGAAGGGCTGGAGCGCTATATTGAAGAACCGAAATATAGCGGTGGTGATTTACGCTGGCAGGCAGGCCCAACTGAGAGCCTGACACCTGATGTGCTGGCAAATATTGATGCACCATTCTCAGAGGATGGCGGCATGCGCCTGCTGAAGGGGAATCTCGGCCGGGCGGTGATGAAAGTCTCCGCCTTGAAGCCCGAGCAATATCGCGTTGAAGCACCGGCGCGTGTTTTTCACTGCCAACATGCGCTCAAAGATGCGTTTGATCGTGGCGAGCTGACAGGTGATTTCGTTGCAGTGGTACTGTTTCAAGGGCCTTCGGCCAATGGCATGCCGGAGTTGCATAAAATGACACCGCCGCTAGGCGTGCTGCAAAAGCTGGGACAAAAGGTTGGGCTGGTGACGGATGGGCGCATGTCCGGTGCATCTGGTAAAGTGCCTGCCGCTATTCATGTCACACCGGAAGTGCTGCATGGCGGCGAATTGGGCAAAGTACGCGATGGCGACATCATTGTCATGGATGCCGAAAAAGGTATTTTGGAAGCGAAAGTAGATGCTAAAGAATGGGCGACACGCGAAAGCCCGGAACCCGACCTCAGCGCGAATAATGCCGGCACCGGACGTGAATTATTCATCAATGCCCGTCAGCAGGTTACGCAGGCAGAGGAAGGAGCATCCTTTATTCTATCTGAGGACCTGTAGGCTTTATGTATCTGGTTGGCGATATTGGCGGCACCAATTCCCGTTTTGCCCTGTGTGAAACGGGAAGTGTGGATTTACTGGAGGTGCGAAAATATCCAAACCGGGAATTTTCTGGCCTTGGTGATGCGATTCGCCATTATCTTTTTGAAGCAAAAGCCAATCCCACCCATGCCTGCATCGCCGTTGCCGGGCCGATATTGGGCGATGAGGTGCAGCTGACCAATGTGGATTGGTGTTTTTCTACTTCTCAATTGCAAGCTCAACTGCAATTGCACCATTTTGTCGCCACCAATGATTTCACGGCACTGGCGATGGCTATTCCTGCCTTGCGTGATGACCCTGCATTGATTGCCCAGTTAGGGCCGGGTGCGCCTCAGCCACAGCAGCCTATCAGTGTGCTTGGGCCAGGTACAGGCCTTGGCGTGTCAGCGCTATTACCCTTCGGCGAACGCTGGGTGCCAATCGAAGGTGAAGGCGGGCAAATTGCCTTTGCCCCGGGCACGGACTTAGAAATTGCCTTGCTGCGCTACGCACAGAAGCAGTTTGGCTTTGTCTCCGCTGAGCGGCTGATCAGCGGCCAGGCACTGGCTTTTCTATATAACGCATTGCTTGCAATTGCCGGCAAGCCACCTGAGCCTGATATTCAACCCGAAGATGTGACCCGCGGTGCGCTGGAAGATGAATGCGGCGATTGCCACCACACGCTGGAAATTTTCCTCGGCATGTTAGGCGCATTCGCAGGAGATCGCGCGCTGGATGTCGGGGCGTTTGGCGGGGTATTTATTGGTGGCGGGGTAACACCGAAACTGGAACCCTTATTTGACAGCAGTAGCTTTCGCCAGCGATTTGAAGATAAAGGACGGTTTCGTGATTATGTCACCCCGATTCCTACCTATTGTTTGCGATCTCACTCAAAGATTGCACTGCAAGGTGCTGCCCAGATTTTATGCCAGCAGGAGGGCCATTCATGACCAATCGCATAGATAATTTCACCCGGTCACTCGCCGCTGCCCCCATCATTCCCGTTGTTACCTTGCAGCAAGCAGAGCAGGCCGTGCCACTTGCCGAAGCACTCCTTGCCGGTGGCATTCAGGCGATTGAAGTGACGCTACGAACGGACGCAGGTCTGGCTGGTATCAAAGCCATCGCCAACGCCAACCTGCCGATTCAACTGGGTGCTGGCACGGTGACCACTACCGAGCAGATGCAGCAAGTGTGTGATGCAGGCGCCGCATTTGTGGTCAGCCCCGGTACGACGCCAGAGTTGTTGCGTGCAGCGCAGAAGCAGGATGTCGTATATTTGCCGGGGGTTGTGACGCCGTCTGAAATCATTCAGGCGCAGGCACATGGTCAGCATTTTCTCAAATTTTTTCCGGCTGGCGGCTTTGGTGGCCAATCAATGCTGAAACATTATGCCAGCGTTTTTGGTGATGTACAGTTCTGCCCAACCGGCGGTGTCTCGCCCGACAATATGACGGAGTATCTCAGCCTGCCCAATGTGGTGTGCGTTGGTGGCTCCTGGCTGACACCGAAACAAGCGCTTGCAGATGGAGACTGGCACGAGATTACGCGTATTGCCCAAAAGAGCGTGGCTGGCCTTTAATTTCATGCTCTGTGGTGGCACCGTTCCTCACAATCCATTTATAAAACAACGGCGCCGATAGATTATGCCTGATAATGCACCCACGCCGATTAATACGCATATATTAGGCTCCGGCCTCGCAGGTAAGGCTATCGCCAAAGCATTGGCAATATTGCACATCACGGACAATGATTTGCCCTTGGGTGATGTGATGCACATACCACGCGATGCTGCACTCAAGAGCTTGCAGCCCAATAAACATACGGCTCTGTGTATTGCCAATCCTTCCGGGCTTCATACCGCGCGATTACTGGAGGGGTTGGAGTCAGGCTATGGTCTGATTGTCTGTGAAAAACCCACCAGCACTGATATGGAGCAATTGTTGCAGTTAGAAGCAGTATGCCCAAAAAATGATACTCCCATTGCCGTCTTGCATGTCTACCGCCAGCTATGGGGCATTCAACATCTACGCTCACTCATTCAGGCGGGAGAGTTAGGGCGCATCTGTGCGATTGAAGGCTTATTGTGGCAAGCCTCAAAAGTGCGTCACTTATCCTCCGCCAGTAGCGGAACGAAGCGTGAATGGGTGAATGATAAAGCGTTGACGGGGGAGTATGGCGTTAGCCTTGGGCTCGGCACGCACTGGCTTGATGCGGCGACGTTTCTGGCAGGTGAGCCATTACACTTGACCTCCTCCCATCACGACAGGTTGCGCGACGGTCGCGGGGATGATGATGCCTATATCCATTATCAATTTCAATCGCCCAGTGGCATCTATGTATGTGGCTCGGTGAGCAATATGGTTCATGGCGCGAGGAATGATTTTGTTATCACCGTTCTTGGCGAGAAAGGCACGGCTCAATGGCGCTTGATGGAACCGGACCAGATTCAACTGGGCCGCGGAGCGGAGCGCTCCATCCTCTATCGGAGTACCAATGCTATGGGGAGTCAGCAACCGGCGTTTCATGGGGTGGGCTGGCTTGAAGGCTATATTGAGATATTACGTCAAAGCTACCGCCACATGCTGGGTATGGACTATCAACCCTACCCTACGCTAGAGGAGAGTAATGCAGTGGTGCGTACGATTCTCACCATGATGGATGGGTGAAGCACTACACTCTGCCAACCGATTACTATTCGACTTAGCGAAACTCCACGGGTGATGGGTCTTCTGCTTCTGGTGGGAGGTCAGGGTGCTCTTCGGCAGCGGCCATCTTGTCCGTCTCGCGTTTGAAGAAAAATAAGGCGATCAGGATAATCGTCACCGGCAGCAGGGAGAAATAAAAAGCCGTCTGCCCGTCAAACACACTGAAGATATAGCCGGTGATGATGGAACCGGTGGTACCGCCTAGTGCGGAAAAGATAACGATCAGGCCGGTCATGGCGGCATGCTGGCGAGTAGGCAGAGCGCTGAGCATGACCGAGTTGATGGCAGGGTATATCGGCGCCATGAACAGCCCAATCAGTGGGAAGATATAGGCTGCGATGGGCGCGCTGAACCAGTCAATATCGGGATTAGCCTCTACACCCTGCGTGAGCGGCAGAGAGAGCA
The DNA here is from genome assembly GCA_964435165.1 of uncultured Rickettsiales bacterium. Classification (GTDB taxonomy): domain Bacteria; phylum Pseudomonadota; class Alphaproteobacteria; order Rickettsiales; family RI-342; genus CAYSXY01. The sequence goes on along the minus strand of CAYSXY010000046.1, from coordinate 5,477 downwards.
ATATCAATGCGGCCAGCGCAATGATGCAGCCGTTGAGGAATGGATACCAGGCAATGCGCCGCATCACTACGCCTGCTGACAGCCTGCCAATGGCGAGGGTCGCAGCGAAAATGCTCGTGACCTGGACACTCATATCGGTCGGCAGTTTTAGCACTTCATTATTGAAGGTGGGCAGCCAGGTGCCAATGCCTTGTTCGATCAGCACATACATAAAAGCGGATAAGACGAACACAAAGACTAATGGGCGCACCATGAGCTTGAGCATATCGACAAAATCATCGCGCAGCCCTCCATCCTCATGGGTCGGGGGCGATGCGTGAAAGGGGGTGGAAAGCAGCAAGAGGATGTTGGCAATGCAGATGCCTGCGATCAGCCAATACGCATCCAGCCATGCAGGTGAATCCGGTTGGTCTGGGTCAATAAAATAACCAAACAGCCAATAGCCAAAGAGCACCCCCACCATGAAGATACCTTCGATGGTGTTCATGGTGCTGGCATGGGCGCGCTTGCCTTCGGCAATCTGGCCAATCACGGCATAAACGGACACTTTCACCAATGCGAACGAGCTACCGACAATGAGGAAGAGTATTTTAGTGGTCCAGAAGGTTGGGACAAGCGGCATGGCAATGCAGGCCAGTGTCACCAGACTGAGGCCAATCACCATGGCGTTACGAAACCCCAGCCGAGGAAGAAAGGATGCTACCAGAAATGAGACAATGGCGATGGGCAGGTCCTTGAATCCCTCCAGCACACTCGCCGCCGGTTTGCTGACATCATAAAAATGGATCACCTGCAAAATAACGGTGCCCACACTATTGAGCAAAATGGCGAACACAAAATAGGTCAGGTAGAGCGATAGTTTGATGCGTAATGTCTGGCTCATAGTGTTTCTCGCTATCCTCGTGATAAACGCATCCTATCTTCATTGCATTCGAATGCAACTGCGCTAATACTAGGCCGCTCTATTAATGATAATAAAACGGCGTGGAATCTATGAAGACCGAGGCGCAACAGGATTATTTATTTCCCATAGACCCGTGGAAGCTGGCGGAGCCGTCACTCCGCGATGGGTATACGGCCCTGACGGAATCATTGCTGGCTCAGGGCAATGGCTATATCGGCACCCGTGGCACCCATGAAGAAGGATACGCGATCTCGGGCAATAGTTGCGAGGGAACGTACCTCAACGGTGTGTATGTCAAAACACCCATTCATTATGAAGAAAACGCCTATGGCTTTGCGACACATAACGACAAAATGCTACAGGTGCCCAATGGTAAAGACATCCGTATTCAGGCCGCAGGTGAGCGATTCCTGCCCGGCGATAGTAAGCTGACAGAATATGAGCGCTACCTAGACTTTGAAACTGGCATCTTACACCGTGAACTGGTGTGGAAACTCAATTCAGGCAGCTATTTGCGGATAAGCTCACAGCGTTTTGTCTCGCTGGAACAGCAGCATGTACTGGCCGTGCGCTATGATGTGGAATCGCTTGATTTTGAAGGTGAGCTGATTTTGGAGTCCTGCCTGGATGCTGCCTATGGTGCAGGCGAGTATGACCCGGATGACCCACGGATCGGACATTTATCCGTCACCGAAGCGTTGCAGTTGGCCTCTAAAGAAGTGACTGACTCTCACGCTTTTTTCATACACCATGTGAAAGGCGATGCCTTTTCCGTCTGTAGCGCCCAAACCAATCAGCTCATTGGACATGATGTTGAGGTCACTCGACTGGAGAAGGAAAGCTGTATTGGACAGCGCTGTTTGATGAGCATCAGGCCGGGTGAAAAAGCAACGCTTTATAAATTCGTCGCTTACCATCATGGTGATAAAGGAGAAGAAGAGACGTTACAAAAAGCGGCGTTACTCTCGCTGGAAAATGCGGCATCCATTGGTTGGGATGCGCTGGCTGCGAAGCAGGCCGAGCATATGCAACAGTTCTGGCACAGCGCGGATATTGAAATTGAAGGCGCACCTGCCTTGCAACAGGGCATACGCTTCAGCATGCTGCATTTGTTCCAGTCGGCCGGTCGTAACGGTCACAGTAATATCGCCGCCAAAGGCCTCACCGGCCCTGGCTATGACGGGCATTATTTCTGGGATACGGAAATTTACATGATGCCGTTCTTCATTCACACCCAGCCTGCCATTGCCCGTGCCTTGATGGAATATCGCTACGGCCTGCTTGATGCCTCTCGCCGCCGGGCAACGCAAATGGGGCATCGGCATGGGGCGCTTTATGCATGGCGTACCATCAGTGGCGATGAATGTTCTGCGTACTTTCCGGCCGGCACCGCGCAATATCACATTAACGCTGCGATCGCTTTCGCCATTAAGCGCTATGTGGAACGCACGGGTGATGAGGCGTTTCTGTGGGAATATGGTGCCGAAATGCTATGGGAAACCGCACGTATCTGGATGGGTATTGGGCATTTTAACCCACGACGCGATGGACAATTTACCATTCATGGTGTCACCGGGCCGGATGAATATACCGCCATTGTGGATAATAACTTCTACACCAACGCCATGGCGCAGGAGCATTTGCAGTATGCGTGCGCTGTTGCTGAGCGCATGGCACAGGAGCACCCCAAGCGCTATGCCAGCGTGAAACAATCCCTGTCGTTGCAGGATGATGAACTGGCCATGTGGCAGCAGGCGGCTGAGAAGATGTATCTGGGTTATGATGACGCGATAGGCATCAACCCACAGGATGATAGCTTCCTCGACAAGCCGAAGTGGGATTTTGACAACACGCCAGCCGACAAATACCCTTTACTGATGCATTTTCATCCGCTGGTGATTTACCGCCACCAAATGCTCAAACAGGCCGACGTGATGCTGGCCATGGTTCTGCTGCAGGAAAAATTCAGCCTGGCGCAGCTCACCCGCAATCTTGCCTTTTATGAGCCGATTACCACCTTTGACTCCACCCTATCCAGCTGTATTTACAGCATCGCCAATGCCTGGGCTGGTAATATAGGGCGCGCCTATCATTTCTTTGAGGATTCAGCACGGATGGATATTGATAACCACCATGCGAATACTGCATATGGCATCCACACAGCCTGCATGGCCGGGAGCTGGCAATGTATTGTTAGTGGCTTTGGCGGCATGCGTGAGCAAGGTGATCACCTACAGTTCACCCCTCTCCTGCCCGAGCAATGGCGGAGCTATCAGTTCAACCTGCGTTTTCAGGATCGTCATCTGCGTGTTAGCGTCAACAGCTCTGAGGTGGTCTATCGCCTCGTGCAGGGTGAGCCGTTGACGATTCTGCATCATGACCAAGCCATCACGCTTGATGCTAACAAACCGCCAGTTTCCTGTTCATTAGACCAAAAGGAGTGCGCCGCATGAGCACCATTGATATTTCCCGTTATGACGCCGTGATTTTTGATTTGGATGGGGTGCTGACCGATACGGCACTGTACCATTTCAACGCATGGAAAAAACTGGCTGACCGCTTGGGCATTCCGTTCGATGAGCAGGATAATGAACGGCTGAAAGGTGTCAGCCGTGCGGAGTCATTAGATATTATTCTTGAGAAGTCTGAGCGCACCTATTCGGATGAGGAAAAAGCAACTTTTATGACGCAAAAGAACGATGATTATAAAGAGGCTATTGCCAGCATTTCACCGGATGATCTGTTTCCTGGCGTGTTGCCATTATTTTCACTCCTCAAGCGTCAGGGCTTTAAAACGGGGTTGGCGTCTGCCAGCCGCAATGCAGATTTTGTGGTCGGCAAATTAGCCATTACCGACCAGTTGGATTTTATTGCCGATGCCAACCGTGTGGCCCACAGCAAACCGGCACCGGATATCTTTCTTCAGGCAGCGGAAGGCCTTGGTATTGCGCCGGAGAAAGCCATTGGTGTGGAAGACGCGGCAGCAGGCATTGTGGCCATCCACGCGGCAGGCATGCCAGCTATTGGTATCGGCGACCCTGAGCAGCTAAAAGCAGCCGAACTCATCTACCCTGATGTCGCGTCGCTCTTGCCGTTGTTTGAAGAGGTGAGAGCGCATTCTGCGTGAAGAGCGGATGCAAGCGATACGCTCCGTATTCATCGCAACAATACCTATATGTACTTAAACTGGACTAATGAGCATAAACGCCGCGCCATCAAGGCCGAGGCACGGCAACGCTTCCCCCACATCGATAATGTCGGAGAGGGAGTAAACTGGAAGCCTGTTGCAGAATGGATGGCAGAAGAAAAGCGCGTCAGCGTCAGCAATATGCGGGATTTGTTTAGGTAGGGGGCTCTATTTCCAGACAAAAACCCTTGCCATGGTGTGACTCTATTAGTTTGGCAGCCTTGGTGTTGGATACTGAAGTCATAAATGCGTGATGAATAGACAAAACGATATCTTGAAGTTCATCATCTTTTTCAAGATAGGCGACTTTCACGCCTTTGTTTTTTAAGTCATCCGTATGGATATGAAGATTATGTGCAAATACTTCGTCGTCTGTAGTTAGCGCCTCAACTATTCGCTTAGAGAGTGCCTCTCTGTCATTACTTCTTTTAAACATGCCGTCCATCAGGGCAGTTCTACCTATGCTTTTTGACCAATCCATTGCTCTTCTGCATTGCTCAATAAATCCAGGCGGCAATTGTTGAAGAAAGGCGGCATAAACAGCCACCATTCGCTCATCTTCCAAAATTTCCTCAACCGCTTTATTAAACTCTTTGAGTATGGCTACTGCGGGTCGGCCGCCATATTGCGGATCAATAGGCCCCAAATTGGATTGTTTGCCCATGTGTATCTTATTACCGATGAGTGCCATCATTGTGCCACCTGACATGCTAAGCTGAGGCACAAAAGTTTCAATGTTACTACCAAATTTTTGCCTCAAGTAGTGAATGATCGTTTCTATTGCAGCGACATCCCCTCCTGGCGAATGCAAAATAAGATCAAGCCCTTTGCTACAATCCATCTTATTGACGCAATTCATGAAGCCGTTCTTATCAACATCTATGATGGATGTAAAAGCGGTACCTGGCTTAGTTAACCAGCCAGAATAATAGGCGATCACATTTCGGTCGCGCTTAGAGTGGAGCTTCTTTAAATATTTATCTCTAACTACTTTGTACGGATTTATATTGTTGATTTCATTAACAATTTCGTCCGCAGTGGGCATTGATTATATTCCAGATGTTATTTTCACATTATTGTTATTAGGGTCAGGATTTAGCCAAGCATATGGGTTGTTGCATCTAATAAAAGGTGGAATGCTCGCATGTTCGTATTGCTCCACTTGCTCTTGCAGCTCTTCCTGACTTGGTTTTTTTTCAACAGTAGTATACATGTCATTTTCCATGATGCTCTCACATAGGTTGAATTCTACACATTATCCCGACAGTGTAAATACTGTCCTTTTATTACACATAATGCATTATAATTGTTGCGTTTTTATTATTGAAACACCTAGGCCCTGTTTACGAATAAATTAATATTTATGGTTTATTTCTAACCTTCCAC
>CAYSXY010000045.1:0-17803 GCA_964435165.1 uncultured Rickettsiales bacterium | reverse complement strand
AGCTCAGCTGGATAGAGCACCAGACTACGAATCTGGGGGTCAGGAGTTCGAATCTTCTCGGGTGCGCCATATGTAACCAGCCATGTATGGCTGGTTACATATGGCATACCCGAGAAGATAAGGGCGGATGCAGGGGGTTCGACAAAAAGCTGAATGAGCGCAAGCAATGCGCCGCGCGAATGTAGCGTTTGCTACAAAGCAAGCACGCCAAAAGCGAAGCATAGGCGGGCGCATCGAGTACATCTTCTCAGGTAAATAATATTCCTATTCTTACCATGCCCCACATCCGCCCCGCAACCGCTGCGGACACTGCCCTGATTCTGCAATTGATTCGCGAATTAGCAGAATATGAAAAACTGTTGCATGAAGTTGTGGCAACGGAAGAGATTCTACACCAGACACTCTTTGGTGATCAGCCCAAAGCCTATACGATCATTCTGGAAGAAAACGGCCAGGCGGCAGGCTTCGCGCTGTATTTTTATAACTTCTCCACCTTTCTCGGCCGCCCCGGTATTTATCTCGAAGATTTATATGTCCGCCCCGCCTTTCGTGGCAAAGGCTATGGCAAAGCGCTGCTGCAATGGCTCGCCGCCAAGGCATTAGACGAAGGCTGTGGCCGGTTGGAATGGTGGGTGCTGGACTGGAACGCCCCCTCCATCGCTTTTTACGAATCATTAGGGGCCGAGGCGATGGATGAATGGACAGTTTATCGCTTATCCGGTGATGCGCTCACATCACTTGCTGGTGCATAAATCACTACTGCCGCTATTCTCATCGCCAACAGCATGTCTTGTCGGAGCTTGCAGAGAGTCAGGTTACATTTTATATCTGCTCTCACCTGTGCGATCATGATCTTTCCATGAAACCTACCACGGCCTCTGCGATTTTGAAAAACAACATGATTGAGTGATAATGAGAATTGCCATCAATGGACTGGGCCGCATTGGCCGCTGCGTTGTCCGCGCATTGGAAGAATATCCCGAGCGCTGGCCGGATATCGAACTGGTTGCCATCAACGGCCCCGCCCCCACTCCGACGCACCAGCATTTGCTCTCTTATGATTCCGTGCATGGGCGCTTTCCTGGCACGGTCGAAGTGCAAGGCGATGCACTGCTCATTAATGATAAAACGATTCCCATCTACCACGAACGCGACCCCAAATTACTGCCTTGGGGCCAGCTTGGGGTGGATGTGCTGCTGGAATGCACCGGGCGCTTTCGCACTAAAGCCGAGGCCGCACTGCACCAGCAAAGCGGTGCCAATGCGGTACTCATCTCCGCTCCATCACCTGACGCCGACGCCACCATCGTCTATGGTGTCAATAACGACATCTTAAGACCGGAAGATAAAATCATCTCGGTTGGCTCCTGCACCACCAATTGCCTCGCGCCGGTTGCCAAAGTGCTGCATGACCAGATTGGCATTGAACGCGGCATCATGACCACCATCCACGCCTACACCGCCGATCAGAACATGGTCGATGGCACCCACAAAGATTTGCGCCGTGCCCGCGCCGCTGGCCTCTCCATGGTGCCGACCAGCACCGGCGCCGCCAAGGCGATTGGGCTGGTAATGCCCGAGCTGAAAGGCAAGCTGGATGGTATTTCCATCCGCGTGCCCACACCCAATGTCTCGCTGGTGGATTTATCCTTTGAAGCCGCACGCGACACCAGCGTCGACGATATTAATGCGCTGATGAAACAGGCCGCGGAAGGTTCAATGCAAGGGGTACTGGCCTATAATGATCTACCGCTGGTCTCGATCGATTTCAACCACCATCCTGCCAGCAGTATATTCGATGCCACCCAGACCAATGTCGTCGACAGCCGCACCTGCCGCATCGCCAGTTGGTATGATAATGAATGGGGATTTTCCTGCCGGATGCTCGATGTCGCTACATTGCTGACATAAAAACTCCGAAGTTAACTGTCATTCCAGCACAAGCGCCAAAGGCGGTAATCAATTAGAAAACAAAGTGACTTAACATAGTTTTTCATTCACGACCCTGCACCTTATTTCAATGCCCTCACCTTCCTACCACACGCTGGATGATCTGAACCCCAAGGGCCGCACAGTGCTGGTGCGGGCTGATCTCAACGTGCCAATGCAGCGCGGCAGGATTACCGACCATAATCGCATCATGCGCCTGCTGCCGACCCTGCGTGAGTTGCTGGATAAACAGGCTCGCCTCGTGGTGCTATCGCACTTCGACCGGCCCGACGGCAAATATGTCCCTTCCATGTCTCTTGCCCCGCTGGCCGATGCGCTGGGCGAAGCATTGGACACTAATGTCCATTTTGGCGTCGATAGTATCGGTCGTGAAGCCAAAAAAGCGATTGCCCAGATCAATCCCGGCGAGATTATCCTCATGGAAAACCTCCGTTTCCATGCGGAAGAGGAAGCTAATGACCCAATGTTCGCTGCCCAACTGGCCGAGTTGGGAGAGGTCTATGTCAATGATGCCTTCTCCTGCTCACACCGTGCCCATGCCTCGATTGATGGCATTGCAGCACACCTCCCGGCCTATGCCGGACGGTTAATGCAGGAGGAGCTTGAGGCACTTGGCTCCATCCTGACGAACCCGGAACGTCCGTTAGCGGCGATTGTCGGCGGCGCTAAAGTCTCCAGCAAACTCGCCTTACTCAAAAACCTGGTCAGCTTTGTGGACCGGCTGATTATTGGCGGGGGCATGGCAAATACATTCCTCCATGCGCAAGGCAAACCGGTGGGTGCCTCGCTATGCGAGAAAGACCTGGCCGAAACGGCACGAGACATCCTCGCCGAGGCCGCTAAAACCGGCTGCTGCATCATTCTGCCGGAAGATGTCATGCTGGCGACAGAATTTCGTGCATACCCGTCCTGCCGCCTTGCCAAAATCGGGGACATTAGAGACGATGAGATGATGCTCGATGTCGGGCCGGTCACGCTGGAGCGGATCGTACAAGCGCTGGAAGGCAGTAAAACACTGGTGTGGAATGGTCCGCTGGGCGCGTTTGAAACACCACCTTTTGATGTTAGCACAAGCCAGATCACCCGCATCATTGCCAGCCTCAGCGTGCGTGGTCGCCTCAAAAGCATTGCCGGCGGCGGCGACACTGTTTCATCCCTGCGCCATGCCGGGCTGGCTGATTCCGTCACCTATCTTTCAACAGCGGGCGGCGCCTTTCTTGAATGGTTGGAGGGCAACCCACTACCGGGCATTGAAGCATTAAAACATGCGGCCAAAAAAGCAGCATAAGACCATGGCTGCTGCAATCATTGTTCATCACATTGATCACATCACCGCTGCCCTCACTGCCGGACATCGACTTGGCGTGAACGTTGCTTTGCAAACGCCGGAAAGTGCCGCTGCCTATGCTGGTGTTCCCTATCTACTAACCATGATGGAAGCTTTACTGAACACACGATCTCACCCCACACCATCCTATCGCTACATCATCGATTGTGGTGATCATGCAGACCATGCCATGACCGCCATCCGCCTGGCACCGCAAACACCCTTTTCGTATGAAATACTGTATACGGGCAGTCCGGTCAGCCACACGAAACTGGCGGAAATGGCGCATCAGGTTGGCATTTATATGGCCGACGCATCAACTAGTCTGCTCAATTTATGCCACGAACCCGATCCATTGCAGGCATCCATTCGCTTTTTAGCGACGGTAAACACCGAAAAAGCATAATTTTCCCTACTCAAAGTGCATTTTTCCCGCTACAACAGCCATCATTATAGTGTAAAAAACAACAGGGAGCCTGCCATGTCCAGCGCCGCTAAAGTTATGCCACATCCATCCGCCACACACACCGCCATCACTCCAACCGTGCGCGAGATTCTGTCATGGTATGAAAGTGACAATCCCGGCACCAAAGCCAACCTGACCCGTATGTTAATGCAAGGCCGCCTGGCAGGCACCGGCAAGCTGGTGATTCTACCCGTTGACCAGGGCTTTGAACATGGCCCGGCGCGCACCTTCGCTGCCAACCCGGATGCCTATGACCCCCACTATCATTTTCAGTTGGCCATCGATGCTGGCCTCAGCGCATATGCTGCCCCGCTTGGCATGCTGGAACAAGGCGCGGACACCTTCGCCGGCCAGATTCCCCTTATTTTGAAAGTCAACAGCTCCAACTCGCTCTTTGCCGTCAGCGAAAGCCGCCAGCCAGATCAGGCGGTCACCGGCACCGTGCAGGATGCCCTGCGTCTTGGCTGTTCAGCCATTGGTTTTACCATCTATCCCGGCAGCGGCGAAAACTTTGCCATGATGGAAGAAATCCGCGAAATGGCAGCCGAAGCCAAAGCCCACGGCCTGGCGGTTGTCATCTGGTCCTATGCCAGAGGCGGTAATTTGAGCAAAAAAGGCGAAACGGCGGTTGATATCATCGCCTATGCAGCACACATGGCCGCATTACTCGGCGCGCACATCATCAAGGTGAAGCCGCCGACAGATGCGCTCGAACTACCCGAAGCGAAAAAAGTATACGAAGAAGAAAAGATTGATGTCTCAACCTTGGAAAAGCGTATTGCCCACATCAAACAAACCACCTTTAACGGCAAACGCATTGTGATTTTCTCCGGCGGTTCATCGAAGGATACGGAGAGTGTGCTGGATGATATTACCCAAATTCGCGATGGCGGAGGCAACGGCTCGATCATTGGCCGCAACAGCTTCCAGCGCCCACGCGATGAATCGCTCGACCTGCTGGATAAGATTATTAATATCTATCTCGGAAAATAACGAGCCAGCCTGACGTGGCCGACACAGAGCTCTATCTCATCACACCGCCAAGAATTGACCCAGCTCAATTCTGTGAAATGCTGAAGCAAGCCTGTGCCGGTGGCCCTATTGCCGTGCTGCAATTACGGCTGAAAGACCAGCTCGCCGATACCATCAAACGGGCCACGGAAACCCTGCTGCCGGTATGCCGCGAACATGACATCACCTTCCTCCTGAATGATCATCCGGAACTGGTCACAGAATTGGGCATGGATGGAGTTCATCTCGGCGAGGATGACATGCCAATCGCCGAGGCTCGCACATTGCTGGGTGAAGATTACGCCATTGGCGCCAGCTGCTATGGTTCCTTGCACCGGGCGATGGAAGCCGGGGAAGTGGGCGCAGATTATGTCGCGTTCGGCGCCTTTTATCCCACCACGACCAAACAGCCAAAAGCACGGCCTGAGCCGGCATTGCTTGCCACCTGGCATATGACAGCAACCCTGCCATCCGTGGCGATTGGCGGGATTACGCCGGAAAATTGCCAGCCATTAATTGCACATGGAGCCGATTTTCTAGCGGTCATCGCGGGTGTCTGGCAATATCCACAAGGCCCGGAAAGTGCTGTTAAAGCCTTCCATCAGACCATTGCCAACACCGAGGTTACTGTAGCACTATAACCCCTCGCTACAGCCATGCGAACATTATGCTTGTCCGGCGGGCAGAGCGGCGTTAGAACGACACAACATCATCACGAGAAAAGCCATGAAAATCAACGCCACAGAAATTCGCCCCGGCATGGTGCTGGAACATAAAGGTCAGCTCTGGCTGGTCTACAAAACGCAGCACACGATGCCCGGCAAGGGCGGTGCCTTCATGCAGGTGGAAATGAAAGATGTACGCAACGGTACAAAGCTTAATGAACGATTCCGTTCGGAAGAAAAAATCGATAAAGCGCGGGTGGAGAGCAAACCCTATCAATTTCTGTTCGCCGATGGGGATCGCATGACATTTATGGACACGGAGACCTATGAACAGGTAGAATTGGATAAGGATCTGATCGGCGAGGCGATCGTCTATCTTGAAGATGGCATGATGGTCACCATCCAGATGCATGAGAGCGGCCCGGTGGCCATCAACCTGCCGGATCAGGTTACCTGCGAAATCACCGAGACCGAACCAGTCGTCAAAGGCCAGACAGCAGCGTCATCTAACAAACCAGCAACGCTACATAACGGGGTGCGCATCATGGTGCCACCTTTTATTAATGTTGGCGATCAGGTTGTCGTTAATACGCAGGATAATAGTTATATCGAACGGGCGAAAAACTAGGCGCTGTTGAGGAATTAGTTCATGACCATCATCACCCAGCACACCACATTCTCATGACAGCAGCGAATCTTCCCCCGATTATCCACGTCATGGCGGAAGCAGCGCGGCGTGCTGCCCGTCAGCTTTCTCAGGACTTCCATCGACGTGACCGGGTAGATATAAGCCGTAAAGCGTCTGGCGAACTTGTCACCTCTGCCGATATCCAGGCAGAGCAAACGATTCGCGAAGCACTGATGCAGGCACGGCCACAATTTGGCTTTTTGGGAGAAGAATCAGGCGATATCGCGGGCAATGAGAAAGATGCACGCTGGATTGTCGATCCACTCGATGGCACCAGCAATTTTCTACACGGCATTCCACATTTCTGTATCTCGCTTGCGGTTGAAGAAAAACGCGATGCAGCAGGCAAGGGAGAGATTACAGCAGCCGTCATTATGCAGCCAATCACCGGCGAGTTATTCTGGGCGCAGCAGGGGCGCGGCGCTTATTATGAAGATCGCCGCATGCATGTCTCCACCACCAAGCAGATGGATGACGCCTTACTGGCAACCGGCAGCGCATCCCTGCACGGTAAAACAACGCAACATGAAGCCTTAATGCACGCATTTGGCAAAGAAGCACTGGCTTTGCGTTGCTCCGGCTCCGCCGCGCTGGATCTCGCTTATGTTGCCAATAGCCGCTATGATGGATTTTGGCAAAAAGGGCTGAACCCGTGGGATATCGCTGCCGGCTCATTGCTGGTACGCGAGGCAGGCGGTGTCGTGCGTGATTTTCGTCTGAGCCCGGATGTACTCACCTCCGGTAATATTCTCGCGAGCAACAGCAACCTATCGGCCAAACTGGATAAGCTGCTTGCCGTAGCCGCAAAAAAAGCATGACATCAAGCTTAACATCATCAAAACTTAGCGATATTATCCACAACCGCTTTACACTCTGTCACCCCTTGATTCTGTGATGACGCAATCACCACCCAGCCATTCACTGCGCAGCATGCTTCGTCGCCACCAGGCGCTCATCACCACTCTGTTTACCATATTGGCGGTTCCGTCTGGAGTGGTACTGGCACGTTCCCTGACTCCCGCCGAGCCATCAATTATTGTCAACCTGCACGTCTTAGAGCAGTTTCGTTCAACAAAGCCTGCTACTGCTCCAGAGTTAGCCGTGATTCACATGGGAGATGAAACTGGCCCTACCCAACTTCTCGTCTGGCAGGAAGGGTTGCCGGGAATCCCAGTAAACCAACCCGCTGACCCGGCCGCATCACCATCCAGGCCCCAGCAAGTGGCACAGAAAGAGCCACGCCAGCCTGCAGAGACAGCAACGACCAGACTGAACCTTGTCACACCACCCGATGCGGTCACAGCACCGGCTGATACGCCGAATCTAGTGGAAGCGATCGCCCATAGTGATGCCGCACCCGCCCCTCTGGTGATTGATGCAACGTCAGAGCCGATTACACCACCCACAACACTGCCGGAGACACCGGTCAGGATCGAGACAGAAACAACGCAGCATGATGCCCCGGAAGCTGAACTCGATACATCCCTGGGCGCGGATATCGATAAATCAGAAATAGTTGCGCTCCCTGAGAGCGAGCCTGCTGAACTGGAACAGACAGCAGACAGTGCCGCATCAGATGTTGAAGAAGAGATATTCGACCTGCCGGAGGCAGCGGAAGAACTACAGGATGAATTAAGCGCGCTCTTTGCATCACTGTCCGAAGAATCGGAAACATCTGAAATAACAGCGACAGCTGATAAGCGTGAGCCTGAAAACACAAACAACATGGAAGCACCTCAACAGCAGGATGACACGGCAGATGCCGATGAGAAAGCAGACAACACACCACCAAGCATCATGCCCATTGCCAGGAGAGCTGAGCGCGAACCAAGACCCGAGCGCCCCGCCACCGCACCGATGATGCCTCCTGTATTACGGCAGGAAACGCCCAAACCGCCAATCAACGACACAGCACCCGTCAATAAAAATGATCCGGATGCCATTGCCCAACAATATTTCCCCGATGTCGATGAAATTGACGCGATGTTTGCCGAAATGGAAGAGGTATTGCCTGAAGAAGCAGGCGACGAAATGCTCGAGAGCGAAGCACCGGAAACGCTCCCGGAATCGACTCCTGACAATAGAATGGATAAAAAAACAGAAGAAGATGCGACAGAGATGCTTCACTCCATAGAGGCTGATCGTGCTTCGAATGATGAAGATGAAAGCCTCTCCCCTCCCAATCAGGCGCCAGCGCCTGAGAATCAAAAGATAGCCGAAGCGGAAGAGGAAACCGCATCAGATGCGCCGTCATTAACACCCCCAAGCGAACCGGTAACGACGGAGAGCGGCGCACCGGTGATTGATCTGGCTGCATTGCCCTTACCTATTGCAACGAGCAGTGCATCAGGCATAACGGACATGGCTGATCCAGACATAACATCAAACGACGACAGCAACGCTGACGAGAAAACAACACAGCAGTATGCACCGGAGGGCACACCGGAGCTCATCGTCTTATTTGATACCGGCGAAATCGAGCTGCCGATCGTCGCCGAGCAAGATCTGAATGCGCTGGCAGCAATGCTGAATCAGAATAGCACAGACCGGTTACAAATCATCGGCTATGCAGATGAACCACCGACAGTCTCCGGCAGTGAAGTGACTCCACGCCGCACCTCCTTCTTTCGCGCCCTGGCCATCCGGGATTACCTGACCACGGTCGGTATTGACAATCTGCGTATGGAAGTGCGCGCTCTGCCCAACCCGCAAAACGCGCCGCAGCCTGACCGAGTTGAGATTTATACGACCAGCAACTAGGCCACTTCAAATTGCATCTCGGCCAGCCGGGCATAAAGTCCTTTCTCTTTCATCAGGCTGTCATGCGTTCCATCGGCCACAATGCGCCCATGATCGAGAACAATAATACGGTCAGCTGCGCGCACGGTTGCCAAACGGTGGGCAATCACCAACGTTGTGCGGCCTTTCATCAATCGCTCCAACGCCTGCTGCACCAGCCGCTCATTAGCGGCATCCAGCGCGCTGGTTGCCTCATCAAGCAGCAAGATGGCAGGATCACGCAAAATCGCCCGGGCAATGGCAATACGCTGGCGCTGCCCGCCGGAAAGGCGCACCCCTTTTTCCCCCAGAAAACTATCGAACCCGTGCGGCAATTTATCGATAAACCGCGTTGCCGCTGCAGCATCTGCCGCAGCCTGCACATCCTTATCACTCGCATCTGGACGGCCACAACGAATATTCGCCCACACATCGTCCGAAAAAATCACCGGATCTTGAGGAACCAATCCGTACACATGACGCAAATTCTGAGGATGTAATGCATCTAACGGCAGATCATCCAACAGGATGCGCCCCTGATCAGGGTCATAAAAACGCAGTAATAGCTGAAACAACGTGGTCTTACCGGCGCCGGACGGGCCCACAATAGCCACGCGTTGTCCAGGCTCAATGGATAAACTCAACTCGTGTAGCGCAGGACGGTCAGGCCGGGCCGGATAGGTAAACGTCACTGCATCAAACACCACACCCCCACGAATCGTCTGTGGCAAATGAAGCGGTTGATCCGGCGCGATAATATCCGAACGTTGATGCAATAATTCCACCAACCGCTCAGCCGCCCCGGCGGCACGCTGCAAATCGCCGATAATCTCACTGATACCTCCAACAGCGCCGGCGACCACCACCGCATAAAAGACAAACGCCGATAAATCACCGGGGCTGATCGTCCCGGCAATCACCTCACGCCCACCAATCCACAGCACGGTGGCAATCGCCCCAAACATCAACATAATCACCAGTGACGTCAGCAAGGCACGCATGGCAATACGGCGACTTGCCGTATCCAATACTTCATCAACCTTGGCGCCAAATTCACGGCAACGCAGCGATTCCAGCACATAGGCCTGGATCGTGCGAATACTGTTCAGGCTTTCTTCCACATGAACCGTCAATTCCGCGACTTTATCCTGCGTATCACGCGAGAGCATGCGCACTTTTTTACCCAGCAGCAGAATCGGCAGCACCACAAGCGGCAGCATGACAAATACATAGCTGGTCAACGACAGGCTGGTTACAACCAGCAGAATCGTGCCGCCAATCATCAGCAGCAAATTACGCAGGGCGAAGGTGATCGTGTTCCCTACCACCGCCTGCAGCAGCGTGGTATCGGTTGTCAGGCGGGAGAGAATCTCACCGGTACGTGTGGTTTCATAAAAACCGGGAGACAGCATAATCACATGGCCATATACATCGCGGCGAATATCCGCCACCACTTTCTCTCCCACGCGGGCAATAAAAAAACTGCGGGCGAAAGAGGCCAGTGCCAGCATCAGCGTCACAGCTACCAACACGTAAAAAGCACGATCGAGCACTTCCGGATTCTCCGCGCCTAACCCTTCATCAACGAGATAGCGCAGCCCTGCACCCAACCCCAATACCGATGAAGAGGTAAACAGCAGCGCGGCCAGCGCAATGGCCACCTGCCCGCGATAAGGGCGAATATAGCGCAGCAAAAACCGCAGGCTCTTCACCTGCGTGCTTTTAGGCCGGTCGGATGGAACTGCGCGGTGACGCATGAATGATGTGTCCTCTGCTCGTTACATGAGACAAGGTGCTAGAAAACCGATTCTTCTGCCAATTGCAAGCACCAGCCATATCGGCTACATCAATAACACAGGAAGAGACAGAAATTGAGCCCCCGATGAGCCGCAAACCCAGTCAGAAAAAACCCAACACACGCGGCCATTCCAAGCGCTACCATAAAACTGCCAAGGCACATAAAACAAAGGTCAAAAAAACGACCGTAAAAAAGGTTCATTCCTCCCTAGGCCGCCGACTTGTAATTTATTGCGCAGCATTGGCCATCTGGGGGCTGATTATCATGCTTGGGGTCATCGGCTGGTATGCACGCGATTTGCCCGATACATCGGCGTTAAATACCATCACCAAGCGCCCCTCCGTCGTGATTCTGTCACCGGATGGAGATATTCTCGCTAATTACGGTGATCTCTATGGCGATTATCTCACCTATCATCAATTCCCCGATCATTTGATTAACGCACTCATCGCGACGGAAGACCGTCGCTTTTACCACCATATTGGCATTGATATACTGGGCCTGGCGCGCGCCGCATGGCGTAACTGGCAGGCAGGGCGTATTGTCGAGGGCGGCAGCACCATCACCCAGCAACTTGCCAAAAATCTATTCCTCTCGCCGGAGCGCACGATCCGCCGCAAAGTGCAGGAGCTGGTGTTGTCACTTTGGCTGGAATACCAATTTACCAAAGAAGAGATACTGGCCATCTACCTCAACCGTGTTTATCTCGGCGCCGGGACGTATGGCGCCGACGCCGCCGCCAAGCGTTACTTCAATAAAGAGGTGACAGACATCAATCTGTGGGAATCGGCGATGATTGTCGGCCTGCTCAAAGCACCATCGCGCTACTCGCCAACGAATAACCCGGACCTGGCAGAAGCACGCACACGCCAGGTGCTGGCCAATATGCAACATGCCGGGTTCCTTCCGGATGAACCGATCGCACATCTGCTGGCAACCCCGCCCGAAAGCCGGAGCTATAGCGGACGGGGTCACCAGAATTATTACTTTGCAGACTGGATCATGGAACAACTGCCGGATTATCTCGGTCGCATTGAACAGGATATCGAAGTGGTGACAACACTCGACCCCGGCTTGCAGCATGCGGCCGACAACGCACTGCAGCAATTGCTGGAGGAACAAGGCCACTGGCATGGCGTGAGCCAGGCGGCGGCACTGGTCATGACACCAGATGGTGCTATTCGTGCCATGATCGGCGGACGACACTATCAGAACAGTCAGTTTAACCGGGCGACGCAGGCACGCCGGCAGCCCGGCTCGGCGTTCAAACTCTTTCCCTATCTCGCCGCCTTAGAGAATGGAGCCACCCCATCCGATATATGGCTGGATGAGCCGGTCTCTGTTGGTCGCTGGCAGCCCGGTAATTATGAAAACCGGCATATCGGGGCGGTGCGGCTGGATGATGCCCTGGCAAAATCCATCAATACCATTGCCGTGCAGGTGAATGAATGGGTGGGCTACGATGCCACCGAGACGATGGCGCGAAGGCTTGGCATCACCAGCCCTATTCAGCGCACGCCGAGCATGGCACTCGGTGTGAATGAAGTCACGTTACTGGAACTCACCGGCGCCTATGCGCATGTGGCACATGGTGGCTATAGTGTGTGGCCATATGGCATTATCAGCATCCGCACGAGCGACGGTCAGCAGCTTTATAAGCGCCTCACCTCGCCACCGGCACAATTACTGGCCAGTGATACCGTGCTGTCGATGCAGCATATGCTCTATCAGGTCGTCAACCAGGGCACCGGGCGGCGCGCCCAGATGCCCGGCTGGCAGGTGGCTGGCAAAACCGGCACCAGTCAGGATTATCGTGATGGCTGGTTCATCGGCTTCACCTCGGAGCTGGTGGGCGGCGTCTGGCTGGGTAATGACAATGCCGAGTCAATGCGCGACGTGACCGGCGGCACCTTGCCCGCGGAATTGTGGCAACGCATCATGACCGCCGCGCATGAAGATAAAACGCCGCGACGGCTGGATCGTCATCTCAACCCGGCGGATGCCCGGGCCGGGCTGCCCTGGCAACCGCTGCCATGGGAGAAGAAACAGCCACAAGCTCCTTCACGCAGCCTGTGGGATGCATTGTTTGGGGAGTAGCCTTCAAAAAAGCTAATCCTGAATCCCACCTTCAGACTCAAACCATGGGGAACTGCCACGCGTGCGCCTGCGATTGCGGCCCGGATAGTCGCGGCCCGGCTCCGGCAACCCATAACCGCCGCCCGCCTGATCCGCATGACCGCCGCGCGGCCCCGGCTGATGGTGCTGTGGCAATGCTTCGTCCTGCATCTCAGGACGTCGCCGTCGATGTGCATCATCTCTGCCTCGACGAAAAAATGACCGGAAAAAATCAAATAAGGAAGACACTGGCTGGCACCGATTTTTGATTAATAACACTAAGCTTAACAGATGGAGTCTTCATGCCCAAGCACTTATCTTATCGGCAAACACTCTCCGGTAAGTAACAGAAGAGCTGCTGACTCTCACGCCGCAACCATCGTTTTGCCGATCGATATTCCGGATACAATGCCGCGACGAGCCGCCAAAAGTCAGCACTATGGTTCATCTCCACCAGATGGGCTGCTTCATGTGCCACGACATAATCGGTCACTTCCGGCGGTGCAAAAACCAGCCGCCAGTTAAAACAAAGCCCTCCTTCCGACGAGCAACTACCCCAGCGCGAGCGCATCTCACGCAGACGGATCTGGGTCACACGCCGCTCAAGCCGCGTCGCATATTCATGCGCCTGATCAGCGACATAACCAAGCAGCCGCTGCTCCAAAAACCGGCGAAGCTTGCGTGCTTTACCCATCGCCGGCCCCGGCACATAAATCATGCCGTCACGATCTCGCACACGGCCACGCAGTGCCGCATCAAAGCGGATTGTCAGCCATTCACCCAACACAGGATATTGCACACCATCGGCCAATGGCGTGAGGTCAGGAAGTCGAGCTAACTGCCGGTCAATCCATTCTCGCTGTTGCGCCACAAAACGCTCTACTTGGCGCTCACTGCATTGTGGCGGCGTCGTCACAACAACGGATCGGCGCAAGGGGTGCACACGCAGTTTAAGCGTCTTGGCACGGGGATGGGGCGCGATTTCAACAGGCAATGATAATGCGCCAGCAACTCTACCCCTCACAGCATCACGCATTACTCATATCAACCTGATGTTTTTTTGGTCGTTGACGTTGGCTTGGTGGCGACTGTGTTGGACGACGCAGTCTTGGTGGCTGGTTTAACGGTCGATGACTTGCTACCGGCAGGAGGCTCGGACCGATTAGCGGGAGCAGACAAGGTAAGCTCACCCGTGACCTTGGTCATGGCCGGGCTGCTTGCCTTCTTCGTGGCAGCTTTGTTGGCTGCTGGTTTGGCTTTTTTCGTCGCTGCCTTCGCCGTTTTCTTAGGTGCCGTTTGGCTGACTGTTTTTTTGTTAGCCGGTTTAGCCAAGTTCTTTTTGCTGGCCGCACTGCTTTTCGCCGTGCTCTTTTTTGCAGGTGGCTTAGCAGTCGTTGCTTTCTTCACATTCTTAGCGGCGTTGCCAGAGCTTTTCGGCTTCACCACGGCAGATGTCGTGCCCGTCTTTTTCGCCGTCGCCGCTGCACTCGCTGCACGGGTTTTTGAAGGTTTCGTTCGCTTAGCCTGTGCTGCTTTTGTAGATGTTGTCGCCGTCTTTTTAGCAGACACCGCCGCTTTAGTGGCAGACGTAGCACCTGTCGAAGCGGCCTTCTTCGTGGCTGTCTTTGTGGTCTTAGAACGCCCCACGGCACGTGGAATCACTTTTGGTTCGGCAATCGATCCGGCTTTGGTCTCGGCAATACGGTGCGACGCCGGCCGCGCCTGTGCCTTTGTCATTCCCCTCGGTGTTTGTTTATTGGTAAAGTCGATAATCACCGGAATCACATGTTCACGAAAACGCCGACCATTAAATATACCATAATGTCCGACATCTTTTTGCATGTAATGGTGCCGCTTTTTCTCCGGCAGGTTTTTGCACAATTTATGAGCCGCTTTGGTTTGACCAACGCCGGAAATATCATCGCGCTCACCCTCTAAGGTGAGCAGCGCTGTCTTCGTGATGGCCGATGGATCAACCTTGCGACCGCGCGAGGTCATCTTACCACGCGGCAGAGAATGATCCTTGAAAACCGTCTGCACGGTCTGCAAATAAAATTCCGCTGGCAAATCCATAACCGCCAGATATTCATTATAAAATTTCTTATGCGCATCCACACTGTCGCCATCGCCTTCAATCATGTGATTGAACAACTTGATATGCTCACCAATATGACGATCCAGATTCATCGTCATGAAACCGCTCAACTGAAGAAACCCAGGATAAACGCGCCGCATAAAACCCGGATAGTTCATGGGAACTCGTGTAATGACATGCTGCTCAAACCAGCTGATGGGTCGTTCCGTTGCCGTCTTATTCACCTCTGTTGGATTTTCTCTGGTATCGATAGGCCCGCCGATCAGCGTCATGCTGCATGGTGTGGGTTTGTTCTCGGCTTCCATGATCGAAATCGCTGCCAATAGCGGCACTGATGGCTGACACACCGCCATGGTATGAATATCGGTGCCGAGAAACTCCATAAAATCGACCAGATAATCAATAAAATCATCCAGATCGAATGGCCCGTCAAACACAGGCACCTCACGTGCATCCGTCCAATCCGTAATGTAGACCTCATAATGGGGTAATAAATCACGCACAGTTCCACGCAGTAAGGTCGCATAATGGCCGGACATAGGTGCCACAATCAGCATTTTGGGATCTTTACGCTGTGTTGCACGCTGGAATTTTATCAAATTACAAAAAGTTTTCTCACGAACGATCTTCTCCGTCACCTTATAGGTGCGGCCATCAATCACCGTCTCTTCCAGACCAAATTCCGGTTTATTATAGCGCCTTGTGGCACGATCAATCATCTGACATCCAGCCGCAATGTAGCGACTAATCGGAAGATAGGATAAAGGGCTTAACGGATGACCATATACATCACGTCCCACGCGCGCAGCCAGCCGCATGGGTGCAACACTGGCTTTATGCAATTCGTGCATATTGTACAGATTGTAATTTTCAGAAAACATATATCCCTCCCAGCCCAATTAGCGGCAGGCTAGCTACCATGCACTAAGGAAAGCTTAACATAGTTCATGCAGACTGTCAGAGGTATTTTTGCGATGCAGCATATTGGCTACATCAACACTCTATGGCGGCGCGATAGCACTACTTCCCGGCGATCACAGGCACCTCAATGGTCTGGCTGCTGCGATCTGCATAGCCCAGTGTTAAGGCAAATGTCTGTCCGGCCTCCAGCGGCGGCTCCATCAATCCGATAACCATCACATGCAGACCACCCGGTTTCATTTCCACCGTCGTCTTTGGCGCAATGCGCAATTCTTTTTGCCATTCCATGCGCATGACGCCATTCTCGTCAGCGGTGGTGCGATGAATCTCCGCCGTTGCGGAAACATCAGTCTTCGCGTTATAGACAATCACATCCTCATGACCAGGATTGTGCAATGTGAGGTAAGCCGCCGTAGAACGCGTTGTCGATGGCCGCGCCCATGCATCGCGCACGTCCAACTGCATCGTCTCTTGCGCATATGCAGGACGGATAAAATCATTTGCACCCGAAATCAGGCATAGGGCCAACACCACCATGCTCATCCGTGTTATTGTCTGAATCATCATACTCCTCCTGTCATGCGTTTTTGCTTAAATGATGCGGCCATTTCCCGCAAGACGCGATCCACCACATCGTCCACAGTAGCATCATGCGGAAAATGTGCGGCATAGCGCCCTTCCGGATCCATCAGATATAGATAAGCAGAATGATTCATGAGATAATCGCTCTCGGATTCACCTTCCTCCTGCTGCCTGGCATAGTACACTTTGTAGGCTTGCGCCGCCTGCCTGATCTCGTCGGCACTACCGGTTAGCCCCTCAATACGCGGGTCAAAATTCTCGAGATAAAGTGCCAGATGATCCGGTGTATCGCGTTCAGGATCGATCGTGATGAACAGAGGCTGGATATGCTGTTCAGATTCGCCAAGCGCATCCAACACCTGTCCCATTTTTAATAAGTCGGTAGGGCAAATATCCGGACAATAGGTAAAACCAAAAAACACCAGCATCCACTTGCCACGATAATCACTGGCATGGCGACGTTCACCCGCACTATTAACCAATGAAAAATCACCGCCAATAAGCGGGTTATCAACCCTCACCACATCCTTGCCCGGTATTTTTTTCGCTGGCGTCAAATGCCAGGCACTCCATCCTAACGTTACTACCAGAATAAAAATGATGAGCGGTATGAGAAATTTTTGCATCGTCATGCAGACCGTGTCGTCTTTAATTATTCCAAGATTCGGGCATCACTAAACCGCAACCAATGGCCAAGCGCAAGAAGAACAGTATCCTAAGGCGCATATATTCAGGGATATCAGCATCATGAGACAATAGATAAAATTTAATCAAAATTGACAAATTCAATAAAAAATAGTAAAATAACAAGTGATTTAAGTATAGTTTTGCGGCGATGTTTAACATTAATCCTATTCCAGCGACAATTCTGCCAGCTCCTGTGGCTGACGTGTCCAGCAATGGCACGGATAAGCCTGCCATTGGCCGCCTACCCTCAACCATTAGCCCTGTGTTGCAAACGCAGGAATCGACGCTTCAGTTCAAACCCCCTCAACAAGCCCTGCCTACACAATCTGACAATATCGCCAAATCCACCCTCCCCGCCACTCCGCCGGACACACAGCCCAAACCGCAGCCCTCCGACAGCATTCGACCATCATCTGCATTTCTGGCCCAATTATTCTGGCAGCGTCTGATTTCGCGCTCACCTGCACCCGCCATACTTCAGGAAAATCGCTTTAACCTGCTACGATTTAATGCGCTTCCCTATCAAAATGACGTGCCCACATCGCCATCCTTTCGCGCAGCGTCATTATATCGATCTACGGCCAATCTCTTAGCCTGAACTCTGAATAATTTTGAACTTCGATTTTGGGCGTTGACAAGCCCCATCACCAGCCATATAGTCATTTTCCCTCTCACGAGAGTGTTTGGGAAGTTGATTGACAATTTGGATATATTAGAACC
>CAYSXY010000044.1:0-18663 GCA_964435165.1 uncultured Rickettsiales bacterium | reverse complement strand
CTTAGAGCAGCGCGCCCGTGACTTAATTCAGGTGGCAATATTGGAAATCGCTACTGAACAAAGAGATAGAGAAGCGGCAACCAACGGTTTCCGCAATCTGGCCGATCAAATCACTCATCAGAATCCCGATATCTCTGCGAAAGAATTGGAACAGGCCATTATTGACCACCTTCGAGACTATGTAAGCAGGAATCCATCAATGATCAGCGCATGGGAGAGTGATCAGGCATTAGATCGATCCCTCAATCGATTCGCTCGCCTCCAACAGCACTATCAAAGCCACCTTACGGTAGCCGAAATGCACGATTCCGGCCTTGCGCTTGAAGCAGATGACAATTTGATGCACGCTTACATCGAAGAATTGCTTGATCGCTACGGGCCTACCTTCACCAATCAACAACATGAAAATATTATCGGCACCGTACCACATTTATTGAATGCCCGCACGGTAGAAGATATTCAGGATATCGTTCGAGATACATACCGCGATATGGTGGAAGATATTTGGATAAAAATACCTGAAGACGATCAGAACCGTTTGTTGCAAGCGCTGCATACAGATCGTTTCCCGCGCATGTCAGCAGAACGGTTTCAACAGTTAGATCATCTTGCTTACATGGCTCCTGAACATTATCGACAGGAATCAATGGATCGCATGAGAATGTCATCGCCTGCTATTGATCGTTTTTTCAGTGAATTACATCATATGAGCACTCAGGATAATGTTCTCAATCATATCGCGAATATCGCCGCAAGTGAAGCTTCAGGATATCTGCGTACCCGCGCTGCGGCGATTGTCGAGGCGATGGAAGAAATGGACACAATCCCGCCCGATGTAGTTCTCCGTGGTTTGGGTAAAGATGAAGCACGTGAAATTGTACATGAACTAACCTTACGCATGTCGCAAGGTGAAATGGGCCTGCGTAATTTACTTTAGGTGTAATCTGTAAACGCCTTCCCCTTTATTCCTCCCGCCAGCATGTTATAGTTGTGCCGCAAGCGCTTTCCCGATAGGCAGGGGAAGTTTATGAGCTGTCATGAGACGTTGATAGCCCATAAAATCAAATGAAAGGGTGTTTCTTGGCCGTCGATTTATCCGACCTTCACTTTGGCAATTTTACTGTCAGCCATGCCTCCGGGCCGGATGAAATCCGCGAAGCGCAGGCGTTGCGTTACCGTGTCTTTTTTGAAGAAGAGGCGAATGACCCGGATAACGCCGACAAGCTGGACAGCGATCCCTATGATGAAGTGTGCGATCACCTGCTGGTCTATGAACATAAAGAGGGGGGAGAAAAAGTACTGATTGGCACCTACCGCCTGCTGCGCGAAGAAGGCATGCACAAGATTGGCCGATACTATAGCCAATCGGAATTCAACATCGATTCGCTGCTTGCCAAGCCCGGACAGATGATGGAATTGGGGCGCTCCTGCGTCGATCCCGCCTATCGCAGCGGCGCGGTTATTCAACTCCTATGGCGCGGCATTGCCGCTTATGTCGAACATTATGATATTGCGTATTTATTTGGCTGCGGCAGCTTCCATGGGTCGAAAGCACAGGATCATGCCACCTGTCTGTCCTACTTGCATCATTTCCACCTCGCACCGGAGAGCTATCGCCCGGAACCGGTTACCGGCCACGCGGCAACATTCGAATTATTAGACCCCGATGACATCAATCAACGGCGGGCATTTGCCGCGCTTCCCCCTTTGGTCAAAGGATATTTGCGAGCCGGCGGTAAGGTGGGTAGCGGCGCTTACGAAGATCATGCGTGCAAGACGACCGATGTCTGCATTGTCCTGAGCCGTGCCGAGGTGGAAGATCGCTACAATACCCGCTTCACGCGGGATGGCAAAACACCGGACCTGCCGGCCACGAAAGCATAGCCCCCATGGACAGATTACTGGCATCGGTCAAGGTGCTGTTAATTACGCTGCTGACTGTTATTTTTACCCCCCCCATCATGCTGATGGAAAAGCTGGGGCACACCCGAAGCTATTATAGGTTTGTCAATCTGTTCTGGCAGAGCATCCTTCGCGTCATGGGGTTTCGCATTACCAGCAATGGACTGCCGGAAAGATTGAGCGGCACGCTGATTATCTCCAACCACATCTCCTATATGGATGTGTTCGTCTATGGCGCCCTGATGCAAGCGCGCTTTACGCCCAAAGAAGATATTCGCTCATGGCCGGTTTTTGGCTGGCTGACCAATTTAAGCCGCCCTCTTTACATTGACCGAAGCAGCCGTACCAGCATCAAAAAACAGCGTCAGGAAATGCTGGAGGCAATGGCACAAGGCGATAATTTCGTTGTCTATGCTGAAAGCACCACCAGCGACGGCACTTCCGTACTGCCATTTAAATCAGGGCTGTTCGATGTTGCCATGGCAAGGCACAAAGGTGAAGAGAATGCACCGGATATTCCAATCCTGCCGATGGCGATTCAATATCGTATGATCGATGGCGAACCCGTCACGGATGCCAATAAGGATGTCATCGCCTGGTATCGCGAGGGTGACACAATGCTGCCCCATTTATGGGGCATACTGAAACGGCGCTCAATTGTCGTCGAACTTCATTTTTTTCCCATGGTTCATTCACACGAGTTTGCGCATCGCAAAGAACTGGCGGCTTTGTGCGAACGACAAATTCGCCACTGGGTGGAATCACCATCACTTGTTCGCCAATCAACCGCCAGTTAAACTAGCGCGCGACGCGACGTTTCATAGTGCAAGTGTCGGGGTATGTTGAATCAAGCAGCCTTGGCTTCGTCATCAGCCTCAAGCGCCGCCAGGTATTTCTCTGCCTCTAAAGCAGCCATACAGCCCGTGCCTGCAGCCGTCACTGCCTGACGATAGATTTTATCCTGAACATCTCCGGCAGCAAACACTCCACGAATATTCGTTTTCGTACTATCCGGCTCCGTGATCAGATAACCTTCACTATCCATCTCCAACTGACCGGTAAACAGATCGGTGTTCGGCTTATGTCCGATAGCAACAAACAAACCATCCGCCGGATGCTCTGTCACCTCGCCGGTTTTCACATGCTTGATTTTCAGGCTTGTCAGACGTAGGGGGTCTTCTTCGCCTATCACCTCTTCCAACACACTATCCCACAAAACCGATACATTTTTCTTTTTAAATAGTCGCTCCTGCAGAATCTTTTCTGCCCTCAGGCTGTCGCGCCTGTGTATCACCGTGACCGATTGGGCGATATTTGACAGGTATAGCGCTTCTTCCACCGCCGTATTTCCACCGCCAACGACAAACACATCTTGTTTTTTGAAGAATGGGCCGTCACATGTCGCGCAAGCGGAAACGCCAAAACCGGAAAATTTCTGTTCACTTTCGAGGCCCAGCCATTTCGCTTCGGCGCCGGTTGCAATGATAAGTGCATCTGTTGTGTAATGATCTCCTGATTCACCGACAAGGACAATAGGACGCTGATTCAGTTCTACTTTGGCAATATGGTCATGAATGATCGTTGTGCCGACATGCTCTGCCTGTTTTTCCATCTGTTCCATCAACCAGGGCCCCTGAATCGCCTCGGCAAATCCGGGATAGTTTTCTACATCCGTGGTAATCGTCAACTGGCCACCTGGCTGCATGCCATGAATAAGCGCTGGCTCAAGCGCTGCGCGCGCTGCGTAAATAGCCGCCGTCGCACCGGCAGGGCCAGAGCCCAGGACAATAACAGGAAAATGTTTGGAGTTACTCATTCTTCTTATCCTTCACTCACTATTCTTAGATAGGCAAAAGCCTACAAGGCAGAATTCACATCGTTATGCATAATATTGGCAATATGATGATATCATGGCGGAGCTCGTAAGCCCCGCCATAATACATGTCTTACAGGCTTTCGGCATTACTGGAGAGGTAGCTCGCTACCCCTTTTGCATCCGGCTTCATGCCTTCAGCTCCTTTATTCCATCCAGCCGGACACACTTCACCATGCTCTTCATGGAATTTCAGCGCGTCTACCATACGAATGGCTTCGTCAATGTTACGACCTAATGGCAGATCATTGACAATCTGGTGGCGTACGACAAAATCTTTATCAATCAGGAATGTTCCGCGAAAGGCCACCGCATCACCCGTCAACACATCATAATCGCGGGCAATATTCTTGGTGAGGTCTGCCACCATGGGAAATTGCACATTACCAATCCCACCTTCATTCACCGGCGTATTTTTCCATGCCAGATGAGTGAAGTGAGAGTCGACACTCACTGCAATCACTTCTGCGCCACGATCCTTGAATTCCTGCAGTCGATTATTGAATGCGATAATTTCCGACGGGCAGACAAAGGTGAAGTCCAGCGGATAGAAAAACAATACACCATACTTGCCGTGCAGATATTTCTTCAGGTTAAATTGCTCATCAATCGAATTATCCGGCATTACCGTTGCTGCAACAAAATCCGGTGCGTCTTTTCCAACTAAAACAGCCATAGTCAATCTCCTTACATCTCTATTGTTAGGTGCCGCAGCCAACACATGCCGAGGCGGCCACAAGCAGCCATAGCACAACGTAAGCACGACTCAAATCATTTAAATTAGAATGATTCTAAGTTACATTATCGATATTGTCAAGACGTCTTGTGCCTGCTCTACACGCCCCAGGCTAGTCAGGCCTTAAAATATGAATAGGCCTATTCCAGTAAGGATTGGATGCGCGCTGCAATCTCATGCGCGCTATCTAATGGAACATAGCGATAAGCCTCCAGGCGCCCCTCAAACGGCCGGGCGACTCCCGCATCAAAAAGCGCTTCATGCAGTCGCCTGTGTTTGGGTGAAATCTGATCGCCTTCCGTCGCAATATAAACCGGCGCACCAGTATACACCGCTTCTGCAATCATTGACATAGAGTCTCCGGTCACCACCACATAGTCCGCCATTGCCAACATCCCCAGATAGGGATTTTCCGCTCCGCCATCGCTGCCCCAGTCAAAATAATGGCAAGGCCGGGTGAGCGCATGACGCAGCGCGGCTGATGCTTCTGGCGCCGTCCGCCTGCTGGTGGTCACTAAAAATGATGGCGCACCCTGCATAGCCTTAGCCGCTCGCTCAAGCCCTTCACCGAGATGAGTGGCCGCGGCTTCCCCAAATCGGCCATAGGTGGTATTGCCGCCTACCACCACGGTAATGTAAGGCGGCTTTAGAGGAGCAAAGCGTTCCTCCCATTGCTCGTGGGCCTGTTGCAATGCCGCTTTGGATAGTTTATGCGGCGGCGTTTGCACTTCCAGCACATGACGGCCGCCACGCGGTTGATCATGCGCAGGCAACACCAGCAGATCAAACGTGCCGGGTGACAGTTGCGGATGCATGAGTTGCACCAGCCGAATACGCCGTTTTTGTTTTCTGCGTTGCGCACGAATCCACAGGGCAACCGGCGCCGTACGTCGTCCGGCGGCAATCACCAACCGTGGTGGCTTTTCAGCAAATCGCTGGCGCAGCGCTTCGGCGCAGTCAGCCGTCAGCCCCAAAAGCCCCGGACCGATCACACGATTCGGCAACCCTGCCTTCCAATGATACGTCAGCGCTATTTCCTCAAAAGGCAATCCTAATGCCCGCGCCACGCCAATCGATTGACTGACATTACCGGGGCGGTCATCTGTCAACACCCAGATGACGGGGGAACGCCCCCGACTAGTCATGCGACATATTCCACCGTAAGAATCTCATAGGTCCGTGGCCCTTTCGGCGTCTGAATCTCCACCGAGTCACCCTCTTCTTTACCGATCAACCCTCGTGCAATCGGCGCCGTCACAGCAATCAGGCCATTCTCGATATCGGCCTCATATTCCCCCGTAATCGTATAGGTTGACTCTTCATCGGTCTCTTCATCCACGATCGTCACTTTCGCCCCGAACTTCACCATTGGCCCACTGAGCGACGCAACATCAATGACCTCTGCCCGCGCCATCTTATCTTCCAGCTCCTGAATACGTCCTTCGATAAAGCCCTGTTTTTCACGCGCCGCATGATACTCAGCATTCTCGGACAAATCACCATGCTCACGCGCCTCTGCAATGGCTTTGATAACCGCCGGTCGCTGCACGGATTTCAAATCTTTCAATTCTACCTGCAAATCTTCAAACCCATTTGCCGTAATCGGAAATTTATCCATGTGACGTCCGCTATTAGTCTAAGGAGTTCAGCGATAATGCCTAGCGATATAACCTAGGTAATGTCCATCGCAACTGCAAGCGCTTGTTATCATGATCGCCCGGAATCAACGCTATATCACATACGAATTATTTACCATTCCGGCTTATGATAACTATAATAAAGATAGTGTCGCAAAAAAGAAGAATAATGGCGATAACAACACGCAACTCGAGCAATCGTCTCTACATGCATATCGAAACTGCCGGTGCCGCCGCGCTGTTCGCCGGCCTTGTTGCATTGGCCATTGAAACAACGAGTATATATACGCAGATAGGCATTGTCTGCTGGCTCTCAGCCCAAGCAGGGTGGCTATGTTGGTGGCTGCTGAACTGGCGATCTTCCCATGCCGTTATCCTGATGGGAGGAATGAATGTCGCCGGGTCGGCATCATTTTTAGCGGGCTGTATCCTGACATCCAATGTGCTGGGGTGCTTTATCTCTAGCGCCTATCTGATATCTTCGAGTCAACAAATCCTTAGCGGCATCATTCGGCTGCCGCATTTTCATCAACATCGCTTACTGGCACGCTCCCAGGCAATGGGGGTGTTAATATGCGCCTCTTTTTTCCAGATGCTCGGTGCAATGGGCTTTATCATCTTAACAGCTATCCCCGGGCTCTGCTTCAGCCTGGCTGCTATCTGTAGTTTCCTCGGATATATGTTGAAATACCACCAAACCTTACTGCAAAGAGAGCAAGAGAAGCAGCGATCACCCTTCCTGACTTACATGCACACACAGCTGAGCGGGCATCATTCAGCACATAATGATGATGAAAATCTAGATAACGTAAAATGGGCGCGCCTGTCAGCCGAGACATATCCTCACGCCGCACGCCTGCCTGAAGGGCCGGGAGATATCGCCGCCATATAATCCTGAAGGCTTTTCACATCCAATCCACTGGCAGAGTGCAGCGCCTGAATACCCGCCACCAACGCTTTTCCGCCAGAGAGTGTCGTGCTGTATGGAATACGCTGCATTAAAGCCGTACGACGTATGGAAAAGCTATCGGCAATGGATTGCGCGCCTTCCGTCGTATTAATCACCAGATCCACTTTGCCATCTTTCATCCAATCGACAATATGCGGCCGACCTTGCATGACTTTATTCACACGCTCAACGGTGATGCTATTCTCTTTGAGAAATTTCGCCGTACCTCCTGTTGCGATAATGGCAAATCCAAGCGCTTCAAGATCATTGGCAACCGTCAGCAATTCCTGCTTATCACTATCTTTCACCGACAAAAAGACAGTGCCTGCTTCCGGCAGGCTATTGCTGGCACCTAAATGCGCCTTGACGAAAGCACGGGCAAAATCCCGGTCAATTCCCATCGATTCACCGGTGGATTTCATCTCCGGCCCCAGCATCGTATCCACTCCGGGAAAACGGTGGAAAGGAAAGACCGACTCTTTCACCGCAACATGCGGTGGCGAAACCCTGCGCAAACCAAATGATGCCAGTGATTCCCCGGCCATCAGGCGCGCCGCTATCGACGCAACGGGAATACCGGTCGCCTTGGCGACAAAGGGAACAGTGCGGCTGGCGCGCGGATTGACCTCAATGATATAAATCTCACCATCTTTCACCGCAAACTGAACATTCATCAGCCCGCGCACCTCAAGCGCGCGTGCCAGGGCTTCGGCCTGCTGCTCGATGCGCTCCACCACATCGTCCGGCAGAGAATAGGGCGGCAGTGAGCAGGATGAATCGCCGGAATGCACCCCGGCCTCTTCAATATGCTCCATGACCCCAGCGACAAAAACATCCGTACCATCGGCCAGCACATCAACATCCAATTCCACCGCATGATCAAGAAAATGGTCGAGCAGAATCGGGCCATCGCCGAACATACTTGTGAGTTCCAACACATATTTTTTGAGCGATGCTGCATCATGCATCACCGCCATCGCACGTCCACCCAGAACGTAGGAGGGACGCACTACCAATGGAAAGCCGATGACTTCAGCCTTATCCATCACCTCGTCTGGCGTATGGCAGATATCATTGGCAGGTTGGCGCAATGCCAGCTTCTTCAATAACTGCTGAAAACGCTCGCGGTCTTCTGCCAGATCAATCGCATCGGGCGATGTACCAATGATGGGAATGCCCGCTGCTTCCAATTGCTTTGCCAGTTTTAGCGGCGTCTGCCCACCAAACTGAACAATCACCCCGATCAACTCGCCATTGCTCTGCTCCACATGCAACAATTCCAGCACATCTTCAGCCGTCAACGGCTCAAAATACAGCCTGTCGGAGGTATCATAATCAGTTGAAACCGTCTCCGGGTTGCAATTGACCATAATGGTCTCATAGCCTTGCTCTTTAAGCGCATAGGCTGCATGGACACAGCAATAATCGAATTCGATACCCTGCCCGATGCGGTTGGGCCCGCCGCCAAGAATCACAATTTTTTTCTTATCCGATGGACGTGCCTCACACAGGGCAGGGGACACACCATCACCTTCATAACAGGAATAGAGATAGGATGTATCACTGGCAAACTCCGCCGCGCAACTATCTACCCGACGATAGACCGGACGCACCCCTGCCTGATGACGTGCCTCACGCACCTCACTCTCTTTCTTTGAGAGAAGGTCTGCGATGCGCCGATCGGAAAAACCAAGCTTCTTCAGCGTCAGCCAGCCATACGCATCGCTCGGAAGCCCGGCATCCAGCAACTGTCGTTCCGCCGCAACGACACGTGCAATTTCACGCACGAACCATGGATCAAACCGGGTGATGGCGCAGATTTCTTCCACCTCCATTCCGTGCCGAAGACCATCGGCAATCAGCAGCAGGCGCTTATTGGTCGGCTGCGCCATAGCGCCGCGCAAGACGTCCAAATCCGGTTGTGCCGGGTCGAAGCCGTCAAGGTCAACGGGATCCAACCCGTTCAGGCCCGTTTCCATCGACCGGAGGGCTTTTTGCAAACTCTCGGCAAAAGACCGGCCCATCGCCATGGCCTCACCCACTGATTTCATCGTGCTGGAGAGTGTCTCATCCGTTCCGGCAAATTTTTCAAACGCAAAACGTGGAATTTTCGTCACCACATAATCAATGGTCGGCTCAAAACTGGCCGGGATCACCGGCGTGATATCATTGCGCAATTCATCCAGCGTGTAACCTACCGCCAGTTTTGCCGCGACTTTAGCAATGGGAAAACCCGTTGCCTTCGATGCCAAGGCTGAGGAGCGCGACACGCGGGGATTCATCTCAATCACCACCATCCGGCCATCTTCCGGATTGATGGCAAATTGCACGTTCGACCCACCCGTATCCACACCAATTTCGCGCAGCACCGCCAGCGAAGCATTGCGCATAAGTTGATATTCTTTATCCGTCAGGGTCAACGCTGGGGCAACAGTGATGGAGTCACCCGTATGAACCCCCATCGGGTCGACATTCTCAATGGAACAGATGATGATGCAATTATCCTCGCGATCACGCACCACCTCCATTTCATATTCTTTCCAGCCGAGAATTGATTCATCAATCAACACTTCACTGACCGGAGACGCATCCAGCCCGGCACGCACGATCTCTTCAAATTCATCGCGATTATAGGCAATGCCGCTCCCCGAGCCGCCCAAGGTAAAGGACGGGCGGATGATGGCCGGAAGGCCGGTCATTTCAAGGATATTCCACGCCTCGTCCATGGAGCGGGCCAGCGCCTGCTTTGGCAGATCAAGGCCGATACGACGCATGGCCATCGCAAACTGCTCCCGATCTTCCGCCTTATTGATGGCTTCGAGATTCGCACCAATCAATTCCACATGATATGTCTCGAGCACTCCGCTTTCCGCCAATGCCTTGGCACAGTTCAATGCCGTCTGACCGCCCATGGTCGGCAATAGTGCATCCGGCTTTTCTTTGGCGATGATTTTCTCAACATATTCCGGTGTAATCGGTTCGATATAGGTTACATCTGCCGTCTCCGGGTCCGTCATAATCGTTGCCGGGTTGGAATTAACGAGAATGACTTTATACCCCTCCGCCCGAAGTGCTTTGCAGGCCTGCGTCCCGGAATAATCAAATTCGCATGCCTGGCCGATGACAATCGGCCCGGCACCAATGAGGAGAATGCTTTTAATGTCGGTTCGTTTGGGCATAAGATGATGACTCGTCTTCCATATTATTTCCCCCTTTGTGGGAGAGGGGCCGGGTGGGGAGAGATGATCGGTCAGCAGACATTTCGACACTAGACAGCGACTTTACCGCCAACGCAATCGCCTGTCGTACACCATCAATATTCTCCATCACCTCGTGATTCCAAAAACGCAATACCGTAAATCCCTGTTCTTTTAGCCACGCATTGCGCCTTGTATCATAGGCTTTTCGTTTATCCGCATGCTGACCGCCATCCAGTTCAATCACCAGCCGAACATCAAAACTGACAAAATCTACGACGTAATTTCCAATCGGCTGTTGACGGCGAAATTTCACGCCAAACTGTTTGTATCGAAGATAACGCCAAAGCCTAGCTTCCGCATCTGTCGGTTCCTTGCGCAAGCGCCGGGCAACAGCAAGCACCATCCCCCCACGGCTCGCCTGCGAAGGCACGCCTTCTTGACTCTCCGGCTCCCCCACAAGGGGGGAGCAGCTCTTTATTTTTTTCCCGTTATACGGTTCAAACATTACGCTGCTTCCAATTCAGAAAACTCAACGTTTTTAAATGCCGCTTCATGCTTACGCAAAGCCTCTTGACTGGCATATACAATGTTTAACTTAAGCTGGTTATATTTCTCATATTCCGTACCAACAAGTTTCTTTGAAATGGAAACCCGCTTACTTTCCGGACAAACCGTCCACAAGTGAGCGTCAAAAAGAATATACAAATCCGCACGAAGCAGCAATCCATTAGCAATGTTGCAGGAAGACCTCCCATAATATGGAATAATGTGAGAAGCCTGCAACGCCTCTTCTATAGAACAACCCGTTACGCAGCATTTTTTATTATAGGCTTTTAACAAGGCGGCACGAAATTCTTGTTGGCCTTCTCGGAGTGTCAGAGTGGTTGAGGTGAACCGCTTGAAGTCGTCCCCCAAATCAAATTTTTCGGCCTTCTCTAGAGCATTATCGTTTATTACTGATTTTTTGTAACTTCTGAGTCCCCAAGTACCAGTCCTATGCTCAGGGTTTTTCATGTAGAATAAATCATTTTCTCTAAATTTTTTTGAATTCGATGAGTGTGTTTCCAGTGCACCTCTGATGTTCGCTTCAAGATCTTTAATTCTTGAAATATCGCGTCCCCTTGGATTCCCCCGTACATTTTTATAAATATCACTTAAGCGTGCTTCTCCCCCAAGCTCTTCAAGCACATCTACCAATACTTCCGCCCAACTATTGCCCATTTCATGCTCGCTCTTTATCTGAACCGAATATTCGATAAACATTCCCTCCCCCCTTGCGGGGGAGGGTCAGGGTGGGGGGAATGTGGCAAAAATGTGCAACCTCCATCACATCCCCGCCTTATATTGCTGCATATAACTGGCGAAGCGCTGGAAAAGGTAATCGCTGTCATGCGGGCCTGGAGATGCTTCCGGGTGGTGCTGAACGGCAAAAACCGGCTTGTTTTTGAGGCGCAATCCTTCCACAGTCCCATCAAACAGTGAACGGTGGGTAATTTCCACGTCCGGCGGCAAGCCTTCTTCTTCAACGACAAAACCATGATTCTGGCTGGTGATTTCCACCTTGCCGGTCAGCAAATCCTGCACCGGCTGGTTAGCACCTCGGTGCCCTCGCTCCATCTTTCGTGTTTGCAAGCCGAGCGTTAATGCCAGCAACTGGTGACCAAGACAAATACCGAAAACAGGCAGTTCCGACTCAATC
Organism: uncultured Rickettsiales bacterium; assembly: GCA_964435165.1. GTDB lineage: Bacteria > Pseudomonadota > Alphaproteobacteria > Rickettsiales > RI-342 > CAYSXY01. The sequence goes on along the minus strand of CAYSXY010000044.1, from coordinate 6,667 downwards.
AATTCCCGAATAATCGGCGCGGCATAACTCGCTGTCGCCGCCGGGTCGCCCGGCCCATTCGACAGAAACACGCCATCCGGCTTCAAGGCCAGAATCTCACGGGCTGGCATATCGCCCGGCACGATGGTCACTCTGCCGCCGATCGAGGCTAAATGACGCGCAATATTGTGTTTTTGCCCGTAATCTATCGCCACAATATGAAAGCGGGGGCTGGCCTGTTTGCCAAAGCCTTTGCCTGCCTGCCACAACGTCTCAGACCATTCTTCCGGCGCTTTACGCCATACGCTCTTGGCCAGATCCACGCCCTCCAGCCCCGGATGCGCACGCACCTCTTCTGCCAGCATCTCAGGCTCCAGTGATGTCAGCACCTCACCCGAGAGAATCATCGCATTTTGTGGACCCTGATCACGCAGCAACGCCGTGAGCGCCCGCGTATCAATCCCGCAAATGCCGGTGATTTCATGTTGCATCAGCCACTCACCCAGATGTTGCTCGCCGCGCCAATTCGACAATTCCGTGATGCTATTACGCAGCACCAATCCTCTCGCAAAAGGCTGGCGCGCCTCAACATCTTCAGCATTGGTGCCGACATTGCCAATATGCGGAAAAGTGAACGTAATAATCTGCCCGGCATAGGAGGGATCGGTCAGCGTTTCCTGATAGCCGGTCATGCCGGTATTAAAACACAATTCACCCAGAGTTTTACCGGGCTTTCCAATAGCTACGCCGTAAAATACCGACCCATCCGCCAGAATAAGCGCCGCATCAAGCGCAGGAGGGATGGAAACGGGGGAGACCATGGACTCAATACCTCGAATGATTACGATGTGCCAACCAGATCTACCAATCAAGAGGCAAATTGTCGGGAAGATATGGAGATGCCCCGCCCCTGTCAAGCTTTAGCCCCATAAATATGGCCGTTTTTGCCCCATAATCAATGCTGCACTTAAAGACACCACCAACGTTAATTTACTTGCAGCGCTCATTTCTCTCCCATAATGCTTAACCCATGTCCTTTCCACACGCCTTCCTTCAGCAACTACGAGATACGCTGCCTCTGTCCGAAGTGATCGGTCGGCGCATTCGCCTGACGCGCAAAGGCAAGGAATGGTCGGCTTGCTGCCCATTCCATCAGGAAAAAACGCCATCCTTCACCGTCAATGATGCCAAACAGTTTTATCATTGCTTCGGCTGTCAGGCCCATGGCGACGTCATTACCTTTATGAAAGAATATGAGGGGCTGAACTTCAGCGAAGCGGTGGAACAACTGGCCCGGGAAGCAGGATTGGATGTGCCGCGTCAGTATGCCGTGAATCAGGCGGAAGTCAAAATCCGTCAGGATGGCTATGCGCTGATGGACGCCGCGCGCCAGTGGTTTCAAGCACAGTTGGAGACAGCAAAGGCACGGGAAGCATGTGACTATCTGCTGCGGCGCGGCCTGGAGAGCAACTGGATAGCCGAATTCGGCATTGGCTATGCACCCGATGGCCGTCAGCTCCTGCAACAGGCAATGAAAGCTCGGGGCTTCACGGCGCAGCAATTACAGACATATGGCTTGATATCGACCTATGACTCCGGCGAACAGGTCGATAAATTTCGTGGGCGAATCATCTTTCCCATTCAGGATCGTCAAGGCCGCACCATTGCCTTTGGCGGACGGATACTGGGCGACGGCCAGCCGAAATATCTGAATTCGCCGGAAACACCGATTTTTCATAAAAGCAATGTGCTGTTCGCTGCCCATCTGGCACGCAAGCCTGCCCAGCAAGCTGGCCGCATCATTATCGTCGAAGGATATATGGATGTGATCGCCCTCCACCGTGCCGGCATCGGTGAGGCGGTCGCCCCGCTGGGCACTGCCGTTACGGAGCATCAGTTACGTCAATTGTGGAGCATGGCGGATGAGCCGATATGTTGCCTGGACGGAGACCAGGCGGGCCAGCGCGCCATGCAGCGTGCCGCCGAATTGGCACTGCCCTTACTGACTCCCGGCAAGGGCCTGCGCTTCACCAGCCTTCCTGAAGGGATGGATCCGGATGATCTGCTCGCCGCCAATGGCAGGGAAGCGCTCGAACGAGTCCTGTCACAAGCAACACCGCTTTCGCAAACCTTGTGGAATATGCAGCAACAGATGATACTCGGAGCCTACGAGGCAACAACGGCGCCGCCGGAAAAACTGGCCGAACTTGAATCTTCCTTGATGAAGCTTGCCAGTCAACTATCCAACCCGACCTTGCAAAACCATCTTGAACGTTACTTCCGCCATCAATGTCAGCTATTGGTTCAGCAGGCGCAGCAAGACAATCGCAATCCACGCCGTCCGGCGCGCCCGCTGCGGCACGTTCATCATAAGGTGCGCCAGCGTGCCATTGCGGCACACACGAATGACGTGGCGCATGAACGCGCGATGATTGCCTTGCTCATCGCCCACCCGCTGTTACTGGAAGAAGCAGCCATAGAAGAAGCGCTCGCAAACGTGGAAATGCATGATACAGGCTGCCATGCGCTGCAATCCACTTTACTGTCTTTGCTAACAGACGAGACAGACATGACGCATGAGGCCGTGATGACATTCATCACTGAGAAGCCGCAACTATCGCGCCATTATCAACAGCTACGACAGGATGCGACCCTGCGTATGTGGCCGCTACTCAACCCCACTGCTGATCGGCAGGAGGCACGCCAGGCATTTCTCCGCCAATTATCGCATATGGCGCTTTCGCAGCAACGCCAGGAACATGCACAGCAATTACAATCTGTCGAAGGCGACATGACCGAACAACAATGGCAGCATTTTTTAACCGCTATTGGCCATTCTGATCTTGAAGAATCGTGAATCACTCTTATTTGATATTAATGATTCATAAAAAGCATTGCGTTAAGAGATGAATCTGCATAAACAGGCTTTTTGCCGTCACAGCAGCCTGTGAAGGGCGGTGTTCTGTGGAAAAATGCCTATTTGCAGCGAATAATTGAGGATTCCTTATGGCCAGCAAGGCGACAAAAAGCGCACCCAAGTCCGCATCATCCAAAAAAACAAAACCATCAGCCAAGACAGCCGCCACATCAACGGCTAAAAAATCAGCGAAAAAAGAAAGCGCTGTCAAAGCGGTGGAAGAGGTGAAGCAAGAGGCAACACAAGCCGATAGCTTGGCAGAGACGTCGAAAGATAGTGCTGTCAACACAGCCGAGTTGCAGCAAACGCCTTATTTCAAAAAATTGCTGTCGATAGGCAAGCGCAAAGGCTTCCTGACGCTGGACGATATAAATGGCGCCATGCCGGATGACAAAGTCTCGCCGGAAGAGATGGAAACGGCGATTGTCATTTTAGGCCAATCCGGCATCACCATTAAAGAAGATGGTGACATAGATTCATTGAATATCGATAATGATGATGAAGACGACTCCAAGCCGGAAGATATCGGCCGCACGGACGACCCGGTGCGTCTCTATTTGCGAGAGATGGGCAGTGTGGAACTGCTCTCACGTGAAGGCGAGATCGAACTGGCCAAGCGCATTGAGAAAGGGCGGCAGGATATTATGTCCTCGCTCTGTGAGATCCCGTTTATCATGCGCGAAATTCTCGGCTGGCACGATTCGCTGGTAGAGGGCTCCCTCCTGCTGCGAGACATCATCGATTTGGATGCGACCTACGGCGCCGGTCCCGATGGCAATGCCGCTATTGATCATACCGCCACTCCGAATGAAGAGAATAAAACAGAACAGCCATCAGAATCATCCGAAGCAGAGAAAGAAGAAGAATCGAAAAAGAAAGCGCGCACCGCTGATGATGAAGAAGAGGATAATGAGCGCGAAGAGGGCGAGTCGGACGAGGATGAAGACGACGAGGACGATGAAGATGACGAGGACGATATCGCCATTTCCATCTCCGCGATGGAGAAGAAGCTCCTGCCAATGATGCTGGAGATGTTTGATGATTATGCAAAAATGGCGCGTGATCTGAAAAAGATTCAGCAAAAGCAGATGGCACATGTGTTAGGAGGTGGTAAACCACTCACCGAAGCCGATGAGAAAAAAGCCAAAAAACTGCGCGGCGATATCGCCAAGCACATGAAAAATCTCCGCATGACCAATCCAGTGCTGGAAGAATTGCTCGACCGGCTCTATGGGCAGCAGCGTCGCATTATTGGTCTTGAGACTGAACTGCTCAAAATTGCCGAATCCAAAGGGGTGAGCCGCAAAAGCTTTCTCACCCATTACAATAATGGCGGCCTGACACCCGGATGGCTGGAACAAACATCCAAGCTTAAAGATAAAGGATGGAAAGCATTTGCCGCCGATGAAGACGGCAAAGCAACCGAGATTTTCAACACCCTCAATGCCATGGCTCACGAGGTAGAGCTTGATCTCGCCTCGTTCAAGAAAACCGTCATGGCGGTTCAAAAAGGTGAGCGGAACTCCAACACCGCCAAGAAAGAAATGATCGAAGCCAACCTGCGGCTGGTGATCTCCATTGCCAAAAAATACACCAATCGCGGCCTGCAATTTCTCGATTTGATTCAGGAAGGCAATATCGGCCTGATGAAAGCCGTCGATAAATTTGAATATCGCCGTGGTTACAAATTTTCCACCTATGCCACCTGGTGGATTCGCCAGGCCATCACCCGCTCCATTGCCGATCAGGCCCGTACCATTCGTATTCCGGTGCATATGATCGAGACCATTAATAAGATTGTCCGCACCAGCCGCCAGATGCTGCATGAAATTGGTCGCGAGCCAACGCCTGAAGAACTGGCAGAGCGCCTCGCCATGCCGCTGGATAAGGTACGTAAAGTGATGAAAATCGCCAAAGAGCCGGTGAGCCTGGAGACACCGATTGGCGATGAAGAAGATTCACATCTGGGTGACTTTATTGAAGATAAAAATGCTGTGCTGCCTGTGGATGCTGCGATTCAATCCAACCTGCGCGAGACGACAACTCGCATTCTTGCCAGCCTCACCCCACGCGAAGAGCGCGTGCTGCGCATGCGCTTCGGCATCGGCATGAACACCGACCACACGTTAGAAGAAGTCGGCCAGCAATTTTCAGTGACACGCGAACGCATCCGCCAGATTGAAGCCAAGGCACTGCGCAAGCTCAAGCACCCCAGCCGCTCACGCAAACTGCGCAGCTTTTTGGATACGTGATTAACTAGTTCCTTGACTTCCACTAGTACGGTTGCTGCCACCGCGCCCCCATCCGGATCCTTGGTCCTCTCCATGATTTCGCGCAGTGTCACCCGCTGTATCAATCAGAGCGTTATCTGCTGGTGTCGATTCATCAGAATCTCTAAACAGCGCACGCCTCCTCATCGCTGCTCGAGGGCCAAATATAGGAACGCGCGGTGGGCCGTCTGTCGAGTCATCCGAAACATCGGTTACTGATGTGCGCCTTCGATTAGCGAGCATTTCACGGAAACGAGCATTACTTTCTTGCTGCTCAGCCATCATTTCCTGCATGCGGGCTTTAACTTGCTCCTGACGCTCCGTATCCAACAGTTCAATACGCTCATCGGTCCACAAGGTGCCCGCCGCTTGCTCTTCTGCAAATTGCTGCAGTGTCTCACGTGCGCGTGTCAGATAAAAATTTACACACTCTTGAGTACGCCCTCCATCTTCAATAGCTTGAAGATGCGGCAAAATCTCGTCATCAATATAACTGCCATCCATCACGGCCTGAAATGTTAGAAACTGCGAATTCGGCTCAAACTGAATATAATCTCCAAAGCCTCGCTGATGATCTTCTACTTCCCTATGAAGGTAGTCATCCGGCAGTGTTTGGTTTTCAACCGCATGAATAATGTAAAGCATCATATTCATCGCTTTTTCTAATTGATGCCCAGAAGAGCCAAAATGAGACAGCGAATCCCCACCAATTTGATCGGTAACGGATTCACGCTCTTGTACCCCAAAGGATTGACCGCCAATGATTTTGTAGCCCAGATCATTTAGTGTGTGATCAACGGCATATTGGTTTACCGTATTTCGCACATGTGTAACGAACAAGTCCGCTTCTTGCTGCGTCCAACCATCAGGCAACACATCACGCAACAGCGTGCTATGCTCTGCGTTTAATATATCATTAGCAAATTGCTCAAAATTTCCTTCAAAAACGAGCGCCTCATTATCACGCCGATAATCCATAATCGCGCTTTCTAAAACAAGTGCCAAACGACCTGCATCGCCTGGCCAGCCACGCATTACCTCTAACACCTCACCCACAGTATAGGCATCTGTTTTGTAAGTGGTGCGCCCTGATTCAAACAGCACCAATGCTTGTTGCTCTTCATCAGGCATCACAATCGTAGCATTGGGTAACACAAGGTTTTCATTTAATCCGCGCACCCACCACGTATCATCCGACATAAATGAATAAGGAGAACCATTTGCATTGGCAACATCTTGCAATCCAGAAATAACCGTAAACGCTTTATCTTGCCAATTGCCATAGCCATGGCTCGCCACACGATGGTTTACAGAAAAATGGATGGAGTTACGAAAGACCGTATTGTCTGTGCCAGTAGCGGTCGTTTGAATTTCCATACCGCCGTCATCTCTTACTATCGGCATGTATCGGGTAGCATGCACAACACACAGGGCATCAACATGAATGTTACCCTCAATGTCTGAAATTGGTTTTAGTTCTGTCATCTTATAAATTAATTTT
>CAYSXY010000043.1:0-18820 GCA_964435165.1 uncultured Rickettsiales bacterium | reverse complement strand
CTCAAATTATGGATTAAACTGTACTATCAAAATTAACTTCTATGCCAGCCCCTAGCGAAAAATCGTGCGCCATCCTTCGCGGGTATCCTCCGCATCATATTGCGTATCAAGTGTTTCCTCGCGCTCACGGATGATTTCGCTAAAACGGTGCAGCTGCGCCAGGGTCGATTCTGCGGCTTGTCGGCCTTGTTCATTTCCGGTCAGGAGGTATGCACCGAGAATGGCGCGCTTCAGTTCACTCGCTTTAACGACATGCATGATGATATTCTTCTTATTTTAGTAGCATTGCAGGCCTTGTAGCGGTTTAATATGACAGTTTATTGACAATCATTTATTTCGCAATGCAGCACTGGACTGACACCGCCATTTTGCTTTCGCTCCACCGTCACGGGGAGTCATCGGCCATTGCCCGTATGTTCACTCAGCAACATGGGCTGCATGGCGGCATGGCGAAGGGAGCTTTTGGCAAACGCCAACGCGGCATCTACATACCGGGTAACCTGCTGCGGGTGGAATGGCGGGCACGCTTGAGCGAGCATTTGGGCTACTGGCAAACAGAACTAGACACGCCTTATGCTGCCATGCTGATGCAGCAACCATCTTACCTTCTCAACTGGTGGCAATTGATTAGCCAATACGTTTTAGACACAATGGCAGAAGGAGACCCGCACCCAGCGCTTTATCAGCAAATGCTTGAGCTGCTGGAAACCGTCGCACCGAGCCGAAACGTCACCCATCACCAATGTGCAACACTCCTCATTCGCTTTGAGGGCGCACTGCTGCGAGAATTAGGCTTTGAACTGGACCTCTCGCACTGCGCTGCTACAGGGCAGGAGCATGATTTGCAATACATCTCGCCCAAAACCGGTCGTGCAGTGAGTCGTGAAGCAGGTGAGCCATATCGTGACAAACTGCTCCCCTTACCCTCGCTGATGCGCCATCTGGATGGAGATCATCACACCGATTCAGTGCCAACCGCACCTGATGACGCTGACGATTTGAGACAGGCATTACATATCACCGGCTATTTTCTTGAGAAATGGCCCTATGCTATGCTACACAAACCGTTGCCAGCCATGCGTGAGCGCTGCCTTGGCCAGTTATTAACCCTCAACGACCCAATGCCTGCGTGAGTAAAAGCGAAACCACCATCATATCACCATCTGAAGATGTGGCCCTGGCCGATGCGCTGGGCGAGCGCTATCTTGCTTATGCTCTCTCGACTATTACCTCGCGCTCATTGCCAGATGTACGCGATGGCCTAAAGCCTGTTCACCGGCGCTTGCTCTATGCCATGCTGCAACTCAAGCTCGACCCGAAAAGCGGCTTTAAGAAATGCGCTCGCGTGGTGGGGGATGTCATTGGTAAATATCACCCGCACGGCGACTCTGCCGTCTATGACACCATGGTACGCCTCGCCCAGACCTTTGCCGTGCGCTACACCTTGGTGGAAGGGCAGGGTAATTTCGGTAGCATTGATGGTGATAATGCCGCCGCCATGCGTTATACGGAAGCGCGGCTGACCGATGTCGCCATGGAATTGCTCGCGGATATTGATCAAAATACGGTCGATTTTCGTCCTACCTATGACGGCTCAGAGCAGGAACCTGTTGTTCTGCCCGCACGTTTCCCAAATCTGTTGGCCAATGGATCAGAGGGCATTGCCGTGGGCATGGCCACCAGCATTCCACCGCACAATGCCGCTGAGATTTGCGATGGGCTGATCCATCTGATTGATCAACCGGATTGCATCACAGCAGACCTGGTAGAGCACATCAAGGGGCCGGACTTCCCAACCGGCGGTGAGATGATTGAAGAGCAGCGCAACATCGTCAGCGCCTATGAAAATGGCAAAGGCGCATTTCGCATCCGTGCGCGTTGGCACAAGGAAGAGCTAGAGCGTGGCCAATACCAGATTATCATCACTGAAATTCCCTACCAGGTGCAAAAAGGCCGCCTGATTGAGAAAATAGCTGATCTCTATCGCGCCAAGAAGCTGGCCTTGCTCGGCAATATTCAGGATGAATCGACCGAGGATATCCGCATCGTCATTGAGCCAAAAAATCGCAATGTAGAGCCAGAAATGCTCATGGAATCGCTGTTCAAGCTGACCGATCTTGAATCGCGCTTTAACATGAATCTCAACGTACTGACCTCAGCCGGGGTGCCCAAAGTCCTCACCCTTAAACAGGTGCTGCGTGAATTTCTCGATCATCGCCACGAGGTGCTGGTGCGCCGCAGTAATTATCGGTTGAAGAAAATCGAGCATCGGCTGGAAATTCTCGACGGCTTTCTCATCGCGTACCTTAACCTTGATGAAGTCATTCGCATCATCCGTGAAGAAGATGAACCGAAAATAGAATTGATGAAAACCTTTGAGCTAAGCGATGTGCAAGCCGAGGCCATCCTCAATATGCGCCTCCGCAGCCTGCGCAAGCTGGAAGAGATGGAAATCAAGCGCGAGCACAAGGCACTATCCAAGGAAAAGAAAGAGCTTAAGGCCCTGCTCAAAGATGAAAGCCTGCGCTGGCAGCGCATCCGCGACGAGGTGCTGGAGGTGAAAGAAAAGTTCGGCCCGGAAACAGAACTGGGCAAGCGCCGCACCGGGTTTGCCAAGGCACCGGCAGATATCGACATTTCGGTTGAAGCCTTTGTGGAAAAAGAGCCAATTACCGTGTTGTGCTCCAAGCTTGGCTGGCTGCGCGCGATGAAGGGCAAACACAGCAGCCTGCCAGATGCCAAATATAAAGAAGGCGACAGCGAAGGGGTAATCCTTCCATGCTTTACGACGGACACCCTGCTGGTGTTTGGTAGCAATGGTAAATTCTACACCATTCCGGCTAACCGTGTGCCACAGGGCAGGGGGCATGGCGAACCATTGCGCCTGATGATTGATCTGCCGCAAGATGAAGATATTGTCGCCATGCGCGTGCTGGAGCCGGAACAGGAACTGATGATTGCCTCTTCCGTTGGCAAGGGTTTTCGCATCACGGAAAAAGATGTCACGGCCCACACCAAAACCGGCAAGCAGATTCTCAATGTGCCTAAAGGCTCGAAAGCCGCACTATGTGTACCAATCGGAAAAGAACACGACCATGTAGCTGTCATCGGCCAGAATCGCAAATTACTCATCTTCCCACTCGACCAGCTGCCAGAGATGAAAAAAGGGCAGGGTGTGCGCCTGCAACGCTACAAGGATGGCGGCATCAGTGACATCACCACCTTCAAGCTGGAAGAGGGCCTGAGCTGGCAACTGGGCGAACGCACCCGCACGGAGATGGACCTCACCGCCTGGCTCGGCACCCGCGCCGGTGCAGGTAAGCTCCCACCCACCGGCTTCCCCCGCAATAATAAGTTCGGGGCGATATAGTCCATTCACTCTGGCTAAAGACAAAAAGCTACATGTCATTCGCCGGTTTAACCGGCGAATCCAGTGTTACACCGAAAGAACAGTGTCAATTCTCATCCTGAGCAAAGCGGCCACATATGCACCACGCCGGACCTGCTTGCCCGGCTACTGTTAGGATACAGTCCTTTGCAGAGATAAATTCCGGACATACTTGCCTCCTGGCTCGCATTCCGGAATGACAAAAAAGCCCAACACGCCAACGTTACTGTCACTCCTGCGAAGGCAGGAGTGACAATAAGATTGGTATATGCACATACAGCACGAATACTCTTCTCTCTGTAGAAGAGAATGGAGTGAGGACACAACGTCATCCTGAGCGTAGCGACTTCATCCGAGTAACCGTAGGCGCCTTTATCATTTAAATACAATCAATAATACAAAAAAAACGGTGATTATATGTAACAAATCCTACAAATTTCACATTTTTGTCAAATAAGTATGTTAGTCTGTATACTGAGTTAATTTAGATTGTAGGGATATGGCTACGCAAGACGCCAGTACGGATGCTGACAAAAATGTCTCGAATGCCGCTGAAGAATATCAGCAGGCAAGGGGCAAGGCATTGAAGCATGGCTTCCAAGGTGTAGCAGTCGGCCTATCTGATAGTATCGTCAGTATCGGCACGACAGCATTACGTTTCGTAGTTGATGGCTGGCGTAATGCCACTGGAAATGACGAGCGTTCAAAGCAAATAAGAGATCAAAATCGCTTCATATTCAAAATAGTTGACGGGGTAATTGGTTTTATAGCTGGCTACATACGGTCAGGAGAACAACAAAAAGCGATTGAAAGCGTTATCGATGTATCGCGTGAAGAGGGTGACCGCTCTGGTGCTGCAATATCTGCAGATATAATGATACCTGACCGATTTTTTGGAGTTAATCTAATGCCAATGAAAAAATCGATGGGAATTATCAGCGATGAAGATATTCAACTACGCGAAGATGCTCGTAATGCGAAATTAGCTGGGAAAGAAACCGATCGTGACGGACATCAGCAAGACGCCAGCATAACATAATACCTCACGTCAACCGCTTGGACAGCGCGATAATATCATCCACTTCATCATCCTCAGTATTTAGCTCATCCGGCTCAGGGTGCTCGCGCAACACACGCTTCTCAGGGAATGAAACATTCACTGTTGTGCCCTGACCCGGCTCACTTTCAATCTCCAGCGTGCCGCCATGCAGTTCAATCAACTCTTTCGACAGGGGCAGGCCCAGCCCAGTACCGACATATTTGCGGTCCAACCCGCTATCCACCTGGCCAAATTTGCTCAGCGCGATGGGAATCTGCTCAGATGACATGCCGATGCCGGTATCTTTAATAGCAATCACCAGCGGCAATTCGCGCTCTTCATGATAGCTGGCATCAACCGTCACCGAACCGCCATGATGGGTGAATTTAATGCCATTGGAAATCAGGTTGAGGAAAATCTGTTTCAGGCGCAGCGCATCGCCATAAAACCATGGGAAATCTTCCTGAATATGCACGTCCAGTTCCAGATCTGCTTCCACGGCACGATCCGCCAGCAAACGCACTGACTTCACCAGAATCTCTTCCAGATTCACCTCACGCTCATTCAGTGCAATGGCCCCGGCTTCTGCCTTGGAAAGATCGAGAATATCGTTGATAATCTCCAGCAAATGCTCGCCCGAGCCGTAGATATCTTCCAGATATTGCTGATATTTCTCATTCTCGATCGGCCCATAATAGCCATTTTTCATCACATCGGAGAAGCCGATAATGGCATTAAGCGGGGTACGCAACTCATGGCTCATACAGGCGAGAAATTCTGATTTGGAACGGTCAGCCATCTCTGCGGCTTCCTTCGCCTGACGAAGCTCGACCGTCTTGCGACGCAATTCTTCTTCCACCAGGCGGCGCTCTTCGATGTAATGCTTGATGCGCGTCACTTGCAATGCCAGGTGGGCAATTTCCACCGGGCCATTTTCCGGCACTTCGACATTCTGCTTACCCCGCGCAATACGCGCGGCGGCAATCGACAGGTTGATCACCGGGCGGATGATGCGATAGCGAATCATCCACAAAATCGCCAGCAGAAAGAAGGCTGTTGCCCCCAATTGCAGCAGACGAGGGAACAACACCGCCTGAATTTGCTTGGTTGTCAAATGCCGGTCATAGCCAATCAGAATCAAAAAAGGATAATAGTCGGAATACGCATAATAAGCGAAAATATCCTCATTTCGGAGCATGCCGGCCTCGGTGATGATGCCACGTTTGAGGTCACTATTACGGATTGATTCCAACCGGGATTCCGGAAAATAACGCTGCACAAAATTATTGTAATTTGAGACCTCGCTTAAATACGCCATGCCGTGACTGAGCAGGGCGAAACTCAGGCCATCCAGGCGGATAATGCCTTCAATCTGACCGGTCAGCCCATCAATATCCAAACTGACAATGAGCGTACCCAGATATTTGCCGCGCTTATCCGTCACCCCCATCACAATCGGAATGACCCACTTGCCGGAGACACGACCGGAAATCGGCTCACCTGCATGCACCTGCCAGGGTTTGCTTTTCGATTCAGATAGGTATTTACGATCCGACACATCCGTGCCCGGCTTGTTGACCCCGATATTACTACTGATGGTTAGCCGATCTTTGGCGTTGATCCATCCAAAGAGGCCATATATTTCCGGTTTGGAATCAAAGGTGTGGAGCACTTCCGCAATCTTGTCTTCATCATCGGCACCAACCATCAACACCTGCTTGGCCAATGAGTGAAGAATATAGGCGGCATTATCCACGGCGTTGCTCAGGCTGCTGTCTATCCGGCTGGCCTCGGCACTGAGCTTATCTTCCACAAATTGCGAATGGGTGACATAGGCTTCCCATGTCAGCCACATCGACAACATGAAGACAATCAGGACGATGATGGCCGAAAGAATCGCAAAGTCACGCGAGAGCGATGAATGTGTCCGTAATGATGCCAGCAGGCGAGCAGCCATATAATTCCAACATGGTTATTCTAGCCAATTGGGGCTATCTCTTGACTTAACACAGCTTAGGCCCCACATCATAGCTATCAGTATTTCATTGTGAAATGATTACTGTTTCTATAAAATGCGATCTTTAACCCATTGTTTGTATTTATAAATATAAAGCGTGCTGCATGCGAGATACTTCTCTTGATGTGACCATACCACCGCCCCACGCGCTGGAAGATGCCATCCTCAACCTCAAACAACAGATGAATGCCGTGATCCTGGCGCATTATTACCAGGAGGACGAGATTCAGGATGTTGCTGATTTCATTGGCGATTCGCTGGATTTATCACGCAAGGCGGCTGCTACCAATGCCGATGTGATTGTCTTTTGCGGAGTGCGCTTTATGGCCGAGGTCGCGCATATCCTAAGCCCGGATAAGCTCGTGTTACTGCCAGACTTAGAAGCTGGCTGTTCATTGGAACAGGCCTGCCCGCCGCAACAATTTAAGGCGTTTCGTGAAGCACACCCGGATCATATTGCGCTGACCTATATTAATTGCTCAGCTGAAGTGAAGGCACTGTCCGATATCATAGTCACCTCCAGCAATGCCGAAGCGATTATCCAACAAATACCTGAAGATAAGCCGATTTTATTCTCGCCGGATAAACATCTCGGTGCTTATCTTCAACGAAAAACCGGGCGCGATATGACCCTATGGGATGGCAGCTGTATTGTGCATGAGCAATTCTCGGAAAAAGAATTGATCAAATTGCAAACGCAATATCCGCAGGCACATACTATCGCCCACCCGGAATGCCCGGAACATATTCTACATTATGCGCAGCATATAGGCTCAACCTCTTCGCTGCTCAATTATACAAAAAAGCATGCCGGGGAAGCATTTATCGTCCTCACCGAACCCGGCATCATTCATCAAATGGAAAAGCAGTCGCCTGGTTCGACCTTCTATCCTGTTCCGGGATTAGACGGCGCTTGCACCAATTGCAATGATTGCCCCTTCATGAAGCGCAACACCATGGAAAAACTGTTTCTCTGTATGGCGCAGAAACAGCCACGCATTACGCTCGATGAAGCGGTACGGGTGGAAGCGAAAGCCTCACTCGACAAAATGCTTGAAATGTCGCCACCGGCGGCAAGTGCGTCAGCACGCAACGCTGCATAGCCGAGACGCAGTAAAAGTTAAGCGGCTGTACTGGTGTTGTGGTGCGTCCCGATATGCTTATCAATCAGTGCCATAACTTTGTCAAACACAGCATCTGCCGTTAGCTGTGTCGTGTCAATCTGAATCGCATCAGGTGCGGCTTTGAGCGGAGCCACATCGCGCTGTTGATCTCGCTTATCGCGCTCCGTTAAATCCCGCAGCACGGAATCATAGACAACCTCAACCCCCAACCCTTGCAGCTCCTTATGACGCCGCCGCGCCCGCGTTTCGATATCCGCCGTGATAAAAAATTTAATATCAGCATCCGGGCAAACCACCGTACCGATATCGCGTCCGTCTAAAATAGCTCCGCCATCACGCTGGGCAAACTGGCGCTGATAATCAAGCAGCGCATCACGCACGGCAGGCATCGCAGAGACAATAGACGCCGCTTTACCGATTTTTTCCTGCTGCAAGCGTGGATTATGCAAATCATCCAATTGAATCGTTCGCGCAGCCGACAAGGCGGCTGGCTCGTCTGTCGGGTCTTTATCGGCATAGACAAGCTTCAAACCAACGGCACGATAAAGCTTGCCCGTGTCCAGATAGGCATAGCCGTAATGGTCGGCCAGCCGTCGCGCCAAGCTGCCCTTGCCGGAGGCAGCAGGCCCATCGATAGCAATCACCAGCGAGCGCTGTTTTGACATCCTGTTACGTGATGTATCGCGTCCGGCAATGCACGTCGCCGGGCTTTGCGATGATGGCCGCTCCACGTTGATTTTAGCTCCCAGCGAACGTATATGAGGAATAAATTGCGGATAGCTTGTTTCAATGCAACGAATATCATCCACCGTGACCGATTGCTGCGTCGCAAGCCCCATCACCAGGAAAGACATCGCCATACGGTGATCCATACGGGTCACAATATGCCCGCCACCCATAGGCGGCTCGGCTTTGCCGATAACCGTGAGGCGATCACCACTGACATCCGTCGCCACGCCGCACTGGCGCAAGCCATCGCAAATGGCACTCAGCCGGTCGCTTTCTTTAACGCGCAATTCCTGCAGGCCATGCATCACCGTATCGCCTTTGGCAAAAGCAGCGGCAACTGAGAGAATAGGGAATTCGTCAATCATGGAGGGGACACGCTCCGGCGGAACAGAGACCGCTTTAAGCCGCGGGCTGTATTTCACCTCAATATCGGCAACCCCTTCGCCGCCAACCAGACGGCGATTATGATATTTAATCCAGCCACCCATTTCTTCCAAGGTGGTAAACAAACCGGTACGTAATGGATTCATACAGACATTTTGAATCATCACGCGCGAATCCGGCACAATCAAGGCGGCTACGGCAAGAAATGCCGCAGAGGAAGGATCGGCCGGGACATCCAGCCGTTTGTCACGCACCATCACTTCCTGCTGGCCTTCCATACTGATGGTTGCGCTACCATCTTCATGATGTGTTGTTTGAATTTCGATCCCGTATTCGGCAAACATTCGTTCTGTATGATCGCGACTATGTCGTGGTTCAGTCACACTCATGCGTCCAGCGACATTCAACCCGGCCAGCAGAATCGCTGATTTGATTTGTGCAGATGCGACAGGCGAATGATAATCAATAGGTATGGGCAGTGACGTTCCATGTATGGCCAACGGCATATAATTGCCTTCGCGAGCCGTAATATTGGCACCAATCCGGGTCATTGGCGTGATGATACGTCGCATCGGGCGGCCTGTCAGGCTGGCATCACCACTGAAAAAGGTGGTAAACGGATATGGCGTGACCAGCCCCATCAACAATCGCGCGCCAGTGCCGCTATTGCCCATATCCAACACTTCACGCGGTTCCTGCAATCCGCCGGTACCCACGCCATGAACAATCCAATCACCGGTATTGTTTCGCTCAATCGTCACGCCCAATTGCTGCAACGCTGAAGCTGTGCGCAGCACATCTTCGCCCTCCAACAATCCCCGAATAACCGTTGTGCCAACCGCCTGTGAGCCAATAATGAGTGCGCGGTGCGAAATTGATTTATCGCCAGGCGGCGTAACAGTACCGGTTAACGCGGAACCGGGTAGGGCGTTGGCACGAAGAGGGGTTGAGCGAGGCTGCATGTAACAATTAAACCTGAGTTGAATAAAATGAAAAATCTAATCCGAATTACCGAAACAGTATAAGGCCCTGTGACCGCTTGACAATTGATGAAACGATACTCGCGCAATTTTTGTTGCGTTTGCACCGCACACACGTGCATAGTGACACGAGCGTATTATATTATAGTCGTTCCAATTTAGAATTCCCCATCCAGCGACCCGTTAGGGCGGCGAAGCCAAAATAGGAGTTTGATGAGCACCGGAATGATTGTAGTTTTCGCATCCACAAGTGGGATGCGAAACTCATCTATAGGCACAACACTCCTCTTCGAGAGTGTTGTAAATCTACATGACATGAGGAGCGCAAGAAAATCTGCTATTTGCAGCAATGGGGAATCTTGAAGTGGAATGACTATAGCGCAATTAAGAGGAACATCGTCAATCGGGTAGGATCATGTCAGAGACACTAGGCACACGGCGCACTTGCCCAGCCTGTAGCGCACCATTTTATGATTTGATGCGCCGCCCGATCACCTGTCCAAAATGCCAGCATATTTATGAATTGCCTGAGCAAGCGAAACCGCCTGACAGCATGCCGCCACCTGTCCAAAAGGCACCGATGCAAGAGGTCACGCCGCACACCGATAAAAAGTCGCTGGGAGACTCAGGCATAGAGACGAATAATGATTTGCCAGCGACAAACGATATAGAAAATTTAGCAGATATTGAGCCAGATGATGACGAAGTAGGGTTCCTCAGCGAAGAGCAGAAACCCAGCTATGACGAGGGTGACGAGGAGGGGGGCATTGACGACGAATCCGGTTCATTGATTGACTCCGTAGAAGAAGAGCTCATCGAGGAAGAAATCGATGAAATGCTCGATGAGATGAGTGACGAACAGGACAAGCGCGACGTTGCCTAAAGTTCGGCCATGATCAGCCGCGATTCATATGCGCATAGCGTGCATTGGCATAGCCCACATCGGTGATTTGACCGTAATCAACCGCTTTTCGCCTGAAATGGTCATAGCTCTCAAAAATCCGCGCCTCGATACCGCCTTTATCGGCAACAGAACGCACCACTTGGGCAGACATATCAAAAAAAGCGGTCATCACATCATCAGGGAATGAGCGAATATCCACCTTGTGTTTATCGCGCATATCCAGATAAGCCTTCATATTGTTAGCCATATATTCTGAACGCATGAGCTGATTTTCCACCGCGCAGGCAGTTTTAATCACCCGCTGCTGCCATGGCCTAAGCGACTCAAATGCTTTGAGATTAATCATACATTCCAGTGTCGGGCCGGGTTCATGAAAACCTGGACCATAATAATAGGGCGCAACTTTATGGAACCCAAGTGCAATATCGTTCCACGGGCCAACCCATTCCAGCGCGTCAATCACACCGGATTGAATCGAAGTATACAAATCCTGCGGCGGAATATTTTGCTGATTGACGCCTAAACGCGACACAACTTCGCCGGCCATGCCAGGAATACGCATTTTCAGCCCCTGCAAATCACTGAGACTGTTAATTTCTCGTGTGAACCAGCCTCCCATTTGCGCCCCGGTATTACCGGCCGGATAAGCCGTCAGGCCAAACTCGGCATATAAGTCATGCCATAATTTCAATCCGCCTCCATAATAGAGCCAGGCATTTTGCTCATCCGCCGTCATACCACCAGGAACAACACAAAAGAATGGCGCTGCCGGATTCTTACTGATCCAGTAATAGGGTGCCGTATGCGCAAGTTCCGCCGTTCCCTGCGCCACCGCTTCAAACACGCCCAGCGGCGGCACTAACTCTCCACCACCATACACTTTCACCTCAATACTGCCCTCAGACAGTTTGGTGATGCGCTCGGCGAGCCGTACCGCGCCAGTGCCAAGACCCGGCAACACTTTCTGCCAGGTCATCACCATTTTCCATTGCACGATATTTTTCGCTATAGCGGGAGTGCTGAACCCCACGGTTGATGCCGCTGCACCGGCAGTGGCTAACATACCGGTCTTGATGAGCGAACGCCGGGAAGTGCGTGTTGTATCGGCCATCTGATTTAACCTTTAGGCTTTGTTGAGGACTAATAAATCACGTTAAAACATATAGTAAGTATAGAGGGTATAGGTCGCCCACATCACAAACATCAGGGGAATACCTGCTCTCATAAAATCAACGAACTTATAATGGCCGGGCCCCATCACCAGTAAATTTGTCTGATAGCCAATAGGTGTCGCAAAGGAACAGTTGCAGGCGAAGATGACGGCATAGATAAACATCAGAGGGTCGGCATTCAGCTGCAATGCCGCGCTATACGCAATCGGCGTGAAGAGCAGGGCGCTGGCATTATTACTCAGCATATTGGTGAATGCCGCCATCACCAAAAACAGCGCCGACATCACCATCACCGGTGGCACGCCTTCCATCGCGGTAATCAGCAAATGTGCGATAAAGGCAGCGCCGCCCGTTGCCTCCATAGCACTGGCCAGTGCCAACGCCGATGCCACCATAAAAATAATCTGCGAATCTAAGGTGCGAAATGCCTGCCGAATACTTAAGCACCCGCTGGCGATGATGGCTGCTGCACCAGCCAGTGCTGAAATATAAATCGGCAACACATCCAATGCCGCCACACCAACCACGGTAAAAAAGATGCTATTGGCCAGCCGTGCATATTGTTTGGAGGGCAAATCCTCGGCAGACCATTCCATGAGCATCATATCGCGCGTCTCGCGCAATTTCATGACATCTTCGCGCTGTCCCATCACCAGCAGCACATCGCCTGCGGCCAGTCTTATCTCAGTCACCCGCTTGCGGATAATGCGTTCACCGCGTTGAATTCCCAGCACGATGGCGTGATAATGATAGCGGAATCCAATCTGCTCAAGATTAAGGCCAATCATGCGCGATGCCGGAGCCACCACCACCTCGGCAATACTCACCCCACTGGCCGGTTTGAGATCATCTTCCTCGCTACTCCCCTCGGTAAATTCCGGAAATTTATGCAACAATGCTTTTGGCTCATCCGATAACAATTCCGTCAAGGCTTTGCGTGTCGCGGCGACCACCAGCGTATCACCGGGTTTGAGACTCATCCCTTCATCAAATGGGGGTAGATACGCATGCTCTCCCCGCTGAATCATACGCAGATTGATATCCGGCATCTCCTTCAAATGATCTTCGGAGACCAGCCGTCCCACCAGATTTGAATGATGGTCTAATTCCAGTTGCGCGATGAATTTACGCACATCTTCACCCATCAAATCTTTGACCATGGAGGCACGATCCGGCAGAATCCTCGGCGCTACCATAACTATATAGACGAGGCCAACCAGCGCCAACACGCTGCCTGGCAGCAGGAAATCAAAAAAGCCGATCGACATACCGGAGAGTTTTTCCAACTCTCCACTGACCAGCAGGTTGGTGCTGCTACCGATCAGGGTTGTCATTCCTCCCAGAATGGCGGCGAAGGACAACGGCATCATCATACTGCTGACAGAGCGCCCCAACTGCTTGGCGAAAGCCGCTAATATTGGAATAAAAATAACCACCACCGGTGTGTTATTCAGCACGGCACTGACCACCATCACGACCACCAAGGTGAGAGTCACGGCAATGAGGGTATTATTACGGCTGAGCTTGAGAATAAGATTGGCTATTTCATTCAAAGAGCCAGTGCGCACCACCGCCTGGCCAAGAATAAGCAAACACATAACCGCAACAAGGGCGGGGTTGGCAAAGCCAAGCAATAAATCAACGGGTTGCAGCAATACTGTGCCGTCAGGTGCTTTGAGCGGGCTGAGATAAAACAGCAGCAACAACATCACCAGAATAACCAGCGATGTTAATTCCAACGGAATAGAATCACGCGAGAATGCGATCAGAGCGACCACAATCACCCCGAAGGTGATCCACATATGTGGCATAGATGCAATGGCAAGGGGGCCGGACATGTCCATGGATAATATCTCAACTCCCTGTTTAGGATGTGGTAACATAGCAGTGATATGTGCAGACACAAGCGTCACAATAGTTTGACTGGAAATTAGCAATGCAACGATTTGTCACCACGCTCACCTGGTCTGGCCTGATTCCGGTGGGCATCTTCTTTTTCCTACTGCTGCTGCCTTATTCCATGATGGACACTATGGGCATATCACCGGCAGTACTCGTTATACCGAAGGTAATTCTGATTATTTACTGCATGCTTCTGTTGTCTTTCCTGGGAGGAATTCACTGGGGATTTGCCATGAAAAACCTGGAAGATGGCGAACATTATCGGGCTGTTCTCACCTGGAGCGTCATGCCCTGTATCTATGCCTGGGCTATTTTGCTCATTACCGAACCCGGAAATGTCTTACTCCTTTGCATCATCGGTTTTGCCGGCATCCATATCATTGAGCGAAACTGGAAGCCGCTCTCACAATTGCTGCCACACTGGTTTTTGGCGCTCAGGCTTCGTGTCACCCTCGTCTTATGTATTTTCTTATTCGGCATCTGGCATTTTGGCGGCTACAATCTGCCCATGTTGTTCCCGGGATAAAACGTTATTCGGCTCAACAATGCTCATCGCATGGGAACATGTTGGAGCAAGCCGAGCAGGCGTAATCCGATAAACGCTCAATCGATGGAATCGTGACGGTTGAACCTTTCACATCAATACCGACCTCTTTGCGTAATGCATTCACCGCGCGGGAGAATGTCTCCGGCTTCATCCCAAGCCTGGCCGAAATAAGAATTTTATCATATGGCAAATGCAGCACCTGCGATGCCTGATCAACTGCACACAGACTTAATAAAAAACAGCCCACGCGCTGCGGCGCATTTTGCAGGGTACGATGCTCGATTTCCTTTAAATGGTGACTGCGCTGGGAAGCAAGGGCATGCAGCATATTCAGCACCAGTTTGTTATCGCGTTCCATAACACGGCGTAGTGAGACGGTCGGAATACATAATAGCTCGGCATCTTCTATTACTTCAGCGCCATAATCATGGCTCCCATGATCTAAAATGCCGCTATCACCAAAGAGATGACCGTCATTCAACACATCCACAACAGCTTCATCGCCATCCAGTGTCTCACGAAACAACTTAATCCAGCCGCTCACGATAATGTAACACCAGTTGGCCGGGTCATGCTGGAGAAACAGCAAATGACGCCGCTGATAGCTTCGCTTGCGCATATCCGCACTCAATAATGCCAGCGTTTCAACCTCGATATCCTTGAAAATCGGGTGCTGTGCCATCGCTTCTTGGTAAGAGGAAGAATGACCTGTAGCAGCTGATGAAACCATACAAACCACACTTTTTAGTATTGATATGTATCAATGTACGGTAAGTTCATTGCAATTACACTAATAACAAACTGAGACTAGGTTCTGTTGAGATTTTAGAATGAGATGGGTTTGAGATGTTTTTTTGCTGCAAATGCCTTGAGATTTTGAGTCATAGTGGTTCTATGTCGAAAAAATCAAAAGGCATTTGCAGCAAAAAAGCATCCAAATACAGCCATGATTCAAATCTCAACAGAACCTAAGGGAGGAACTGATGGAAATTATCACCACACGCGTCAAGGATGTCATGAACCCAACGCCGCACACGATTGCGGCGACAGACAGCCTGCGCAAAGCAGCGGAACAAATGCGATTATATGAATGTGGCGCACTTCCAGTGCTGAATGATAAAACGCTGGTGGGCATGATTACGGATCGGGATATTGTCATTTATGGCATCGCAGATGGCTGCAATCCAGACACCACAACCGTACAGGAGTTGATGTCCGAAGATGTGGTGACCTGCAGTAGCGATACAAGCCTGGAAATGGCTGCCGATATGATGGGTGAACACGATATTCGTCGGCTCGTTGTCACTACGCCGGATAATGAAGTTACCGGGGTGGTTTCAATCGCCGATATTATCAAATGTACCGATCAGGATGCTGTCAACGACAACGTGCTGCACCATTTATTTCGTTATGCATAAGGCAACCACCAGTGCATAAGGCACAGTTTGTCTTATAACTGTCATCTATCACTGCTATAACGCAGCCAAAATAATAACATTGGCTGTGCAATGAACCTGCTTGCGTATTTATTTCATTCCCTGACCACGCCGTGGAAATTCGATGCTGTCACGGATGCAAACATTGGCATTCGCGGGAATAAAGTGACCTACCATAATTATTACAACGGTCATTACTGGGAAAAAACGCTCCCATTCCTGCCAAAGGCAACAGAAATCAAAATTCCTCACGTGAAAACCTGTTTCACCATCACAGGCAGCCATGGCCAAAACCATGCCATTGTCCATTTTCCTATTTCAGAAGAAGAGATAGAAACAGAGGATGGGGAGACGAAAATCGTTCCGACATTTCCGGACGAACTGACCCGTTACATTGAAGGTGATGCCAGTATAACGCCAGACATACTCCGAACTGCCATGCATGACTTCATTGCGCCGCGCCTGAGTTTTATTGAGCGGTTTTTGCCTGAAGGAGCCACCCTGCATATGACCGGAGGTAACCGCTACGATAACAATATCAGACATACCATTGATCAGCATATAAAAGCTGGTGCGTTACTCATCCTGACCAAGGACCAAAAAAACGGCTTTGGCGAGCAACATTTATGGGGCGAAGCCAGTGAATTGATGGGTGTGTTCGTGCTGCAATCGCTCAAAGCGCGTGGTTACAATGTCGTGATCGACAGCCCACGGCTCTTTCGCGAGACCGACCAGCATTTCTACCATTTTCCATTTCGAGACGGCGTGTACTATCACGAAGAATATTATATGGATCGCGATCAAACCTCGCATGATCACCATCTGGCCAATGCCGCACGTGCACGCTTTGAAGCACTGGCCAACGGCGACCCATTGATCGACATTCAGGATTGGGAATGGCACAGGAGCGAAGACGCGCTCCACTCCCAGCCAGAACCTAAATCCGCTTAAAAGGCATATTGCCAGCCAGCGGTCAGACGATACTCCGTATCAAGACGCGGGCCATCCAGGCGCTCATAAATAGGCATGCCGAATTCCACCGCCAGCCGGTGCCCAACCAACGGGCCATGTGGTATAATTGCATTCACACCAAGCAGCAGGTCCACCCGCTCGCCATCCTGCAAATCCGGATCCAGCGGCGGAGCCATGAATGGGGGTTGAAGGCGCGGATTCTGCCCGTCAACATCATCCCATGCGGTTGCGTCCAACCGGGCAGAAAGGCTGAAGATGTCATTAAGCCGGCGCGCGCCCCACACAGTGAATTGATAGCGATCGCCCAGGGCGTAATCATCATCATTTTCGCCAATGCGAATCTCGGCATTTAACTGGCTACCCCACGACCAGTCATTACTAAACCCAGTATAACTGATGCCGGGCAGGGCGCTGAATGTGCCGGAACCAGGCTGCATGGGATAGCCAAACGGCACCCCGTTGGGCTTGAGATCATCGGTCGCGCCGGTCGGCAGGCCGATGCCGGCATTGAGCTGCACATGATGCTGGCCATCATCATAAATGCGATACATGGCATTAACCGAGCTGTCGCCCCAGCCATCATTGTCCATGATGAAAGTGGAGCCGTCGCGCCGCACATGATCCATCTCACTATCCATGAACATGGTCATGGCACTGAGAGTCCAATTGTCAGTCAGGCCATACATAAAGCCAAACATATGCATCCGCATGGTCATTTCCGTCGGGGCGACCATATAATCCGCCAGCACCTGCTGATCACTGACCGAGTTAGTGCCATTGCGATTATCATCCATCACCATCAAACCATAGCGATAAGACAGCATCCACTCGCCTTTGCTATGCATATGGTCGCGCATCACGCCAATCGGAGCGTGGGCATCGGGGCGCTCCACACCGCCCTCACCATGATGATGCCCGCTACCGGCCATGGCTGTTGAAGCCACACCACAGGACAATAAGGTAGAACAAGCCAGCGCCCGGGCACGGCTGAAAGAAAAAGACAACATATCATTCATCCTCTGAATAAAAAGAGACAGGCCAGCACTGTTGGTGCTGGATCAAAAAAACAAATAAAGGTCTATTCAAAGGATGGTTGGGGGAGCGCGACTACGATGCTGCGATGCAGTGCGCGAGAATGCAACGGACGCACCATCTACCGAAAAATGAGCCTGATCAGCATGTGCGTCAGCACAAGCCACAGGCAGCGATGGCAAGGCGCCCATGCCGGTTGCCCCAAGCAAACACAAGGAGCATTGCGGCAATTTGCCATTGGCGGGAAGCGGCGGCGCGTCCGGGTTGCTGGGGTCGATATATTGCAGGCCGGTGGGCGTGCAAATAACGATCAACCCGGCATTGGTGCCGGCATCGTTAGCCGCAAACGGCAACGCCCCGGCAGATGCCGAGGCGTTGACCGCTGTGTAAAGCGGGGCAATCGCATGCCACAGAAACACGAGCAGCACCAGACGGGCCGCGGGGCGCATCATAGAAAGCGTCGTGTGTGACATGGATTGCCGTATAATCAGATGAGATTACTGAGCCGACGGACGTGGTGCGGTTTCAGCAGCATCTTCTGCTTCTTCCGACACGGTCTCTTCCATTTCTTCCATCTCATCAGCAGCAGCCTGACGTGGTGTTTCTTCGTCCGAAGTGATGTCATTCGACAGCTCATCATTCTCTGTATTCATTGCTTTGCTGCCGGCTGTGCCATCGGTCAATTGCTTGATGTCGCTTGCCAATTCCTGAATCTCGGAATCAGTCGCATGGGCAGGTTGCATGGTGAAGGCTACCAGAGCAGCCGCTGTGGTCATGAGTAACGTACGCATAACGCGTGTCTCCTATTTTGCTATTGGGTTAGCGGAAGAACTCCGCTAAATATCACGCTATTATCGGCAGGAATGTGCCTCGCACAAGTGTTAATTATGCTGCAACGCCGCACCTGCCACTCTCCCGGTCCCGTAGCTCAGCAGGATAGAGCACTGGATTCCTAATCCAGGTGTCGTGGGTTCGAGTCCCGCCGGGACCACCATTGTGCACAAGGTTCGACCACAAGATTAGTGAGCCGAAGGCGAACTTAGCGGTGACAGCGTTGAGAGGAGCAACGCTCCGAATCAAAGTAATCCGGTCGGGGTCACCATTTTCTTTCTGCGTATCCCCAAATGTATCACTGCGCACGTTTTTTAATCCCTGCAATTAAGCAAACGAATCTAGTCCGAGCAAGCCTTTAGA
>CAYSXY010000042.1:0-18900 GCA_964435165.1 uncultured Rickettsiales bacterium | reverse complement strand
TAAAAATATTTACAAATAACCGCAGATGTCTGACTTAGATTCCATTTTAAAACAAAACCCTGATGTGGTATTCATCACGCATTATGGCGCACACACAGATATTATCGGCCCGGATGCGCAGATTGCCGCTGTTGCAGACTATCTCGAGCAGCAGGAATTACCGGTTTATGATAATACGTTATTGTGGCGTGTGCATTACGACCATCCTTTACGAGAGCCCATCATTGAGCGTTCAGAAGCGCCTGAATATGAATACCCAAGTGCTTTTTGGGTCAGTTCATCGATAAGTGGAGTTACCACAATTGGCATGTCGCCCAGTGTATACACATTAGAGCAGGCAAAAGCATTTGATGGCTATGGAATTGATTATTCTATTCGCCCTTCTCGATTCACTGAAATCTCAGAACAGTTACATGATGCTGGATATACACGGTCTAGTCCTGACGGGCTCAATTCAGAATTTCGTTATGGGCTGGAAGCTTTTCGTTGGCTTGATCCACCTGATGACAATGTCATACGCTATTCATTTCGGCTAACCGTTGCACATGACAATTACCTTGATGCACAGGTGGGAGAGACGATGCATGTACCTACCCCACGCCTAGTGAAATCACTAATGCATGAACTCGCCAGTGATCCGAATATACGCCTGCTCTCTGAAACATGCCAATTCAACCCTGCCATTGTTGACGAGATTGTTCATCAACGGCTCGTCTATGCTTTCTTAAAACCCTATTTCACTTTTGTGTTGGGTGCTGATGCCGTTCCAGATGATGGCAAGCTCACGGATGCAGAAGGTATCTATATCAGCGGATTGGAAGAAGCCTGGAATGTGAAAGAATGGCTTGGAGGGTTATTTACCCAACAGGCAATTGAAGACGGCGCAGCATTACACCGCGTTGCCAGCCGTTTTCTTGCAGAACATGGCGGCACGAGAGTGCTTGAAAACCAGGATTTATTCTATGAGCTATGTCGGCAAATGTCCGAAGAATTGGAGCGTATTTTTACTGAAGACCATCCGGAGGCTGACCTTAAAATTATTGAAGTCACCAATGCTGAGTTATATCGCACATATAAGCAACTGACGAGCCTGCAGGATTATACGACGTTTGAATCTCTGCGAGAATCACAACAAACGCAAGTGCTACCTTCTTCATCGCAATGATCCGTCAAGCAATCCGTTAAGCTTAGCCAGTATATCCTCTCCCAGCCAATCAATCACCCCTTCCACCCGCAGGCGCTCATTACCCTCGCGGTCGTAAATCACCGTCACGGGCAAGCCGGTCACCCCGGCCATTTTGCGGGCCAGGCCGCTTTCATCAACATAGATTGGTAGTGCTGTCAGTTCATGTTCTGCATAAAAGTCACGCACTTTGCCGGTGACAATTTCCGGGCTACTGCCCATATCCTGTGAAATGGCAATGACATGAAAGCCTCGCTCGCCATAGCGTTGTTGCAGTTCGGCAAATTGCGGCATTTCCTTGATGCAGGGTGGGCACCAGGTCGCCCAGAAATTCACGAGCACCACCTTTCCCCGATAATCCGACAGGGCTTTTAACTCACCCTCGCCTGACCAGAAGGTATAATCCTGCGTCTGAAATCCCTCGGCATAGGCCCAGGCAGGAAGTACATGACGACCAGCCACCAGCATGATAGAAAACACCAGCGTGATGGCGATAATAGCTGTCAGGCGGGAATAACATCCAAGCATTGATGACTCTCTAACGGTTGAATTGACAGATATCATGGCACAGAGCAGCAAGCAGGCCAAGCCAAACAACGCAGCACCGCATGATGGCGGCGCAACCAGCAACCCGATGTGGGGTGGGCATTATGCCAGCGGCCCCGACGCGTTGATGGAGCATATCAATGCGTCAATCCATTTTGATCGCAAGCTCTATCGACAGGACATTGCCGGGTCACTGGCGCATGTTGCCATGCTGGAGAAGCAGGAGATCATCTCCGAGGCAGATGCCGAGGCTATTCGCGAGGGGTTAGAGCAGATTCGCGAAGAAATAACACAGGGCGTTTTGACGGTCGATCCCGCGCTGGAAGATATTCACATGCATATTGAGGCGCGATTGAGGGAGCTGATTGGCGATGCCGCCGGGCGATTGCACACAGCGCGCTCACGCAATGATCAGGTCGCGACAGATTTAAAGCTCTATGTCCGCGATGCTATCGATCATCTCGACCTGCTGTTACAGGATTTGCAGGAAGCGCTGATTGACAAGGCCGTAGACCATGCCGGCAGCATCATGCCCGGTTTCACTCATTTGCAAACAGCGCAGCCGGTCACACTCGGTCATCATCTGCTGGCCTATGTGGAGATGGTGGGGCGTGATCGCTCCCGCCTGCGCGATTGTCGGGCCCGGCTGAATGAATGCCCGCTGGGTGCGGCAGCATTAGCGGGAACGTCTTTTCCTATTGACCGGCGCATGACAGCGGAATTGCTGGGATTTGATCGGCCAACAGCCAACTCGCTCGACAGTGTGTCTGATCGCGATTACGCGATTGAGTTTATGAGCGGGGCCGCCCTGTGCATCATGCATCTGTCCCGTTTTGCTGAAGAGTTAGTGATGTGGGCGTCGGCCCAGTTTGGATTTATTACCTTATCCGAAGGCTTCACGACCGGCAGTTCCATTATGCCGCAAAAGCGTAACCCGGATGCTGCTGAACTGATTCGCGCCAAAAGCGGGCGTATTTATGGCGATTTATTCAGCCTGCTCACCGTGATGAAAGGTCTGCCGCTCACCTACAGTAAGGATATGCAGGAAGATAAGGAGCCGGTATTTGATGTAGTGGACACACTGCCATTATGCATTGAGGCGATGACAGGGATGGTACGCGATATGACCATTCACACAGATGTGATGGCGAGGGCAGCCGAGTATGGCTTCTCGACCGCTACCGATATTGCTGACTGGCTGGTGCAGCATCTCGACATTCCTTTTCGCAAGGCGCATCACATCACCGGGCGGATCGTGCGCCTTGCCGAATCCCAGCAATGCCTGCTGGGAGAACTCTCGCTGGAGGCATTGCAATCGGTCGAACCGGGTATCACCGACGCATTGCAGACACGGCTCACACCGACCTTTTCAGCGGCCAGCCGCACCAGTGAGGGAGGCACCGCCCCGGATAATGTGATCAAAGCAGCGCTAGATGCGCGCAGGAGGTTTCTCACATGACACAGCGATGGATCATGCTATTGGTCGTCATTTGGCTGGCCGGCTGCGGTGTTCGCGGTAGCCTGACACTGCCTGAAGAAGAGGTCGCCGATACCGATGCACCCAGAGCCTTGCCGCAAGCGGATGAACAGTCGGCAATGCCAACGACTCCTACCCTTCCACAGCGCGAGCAGCCCGATGTCTCACCGGAAGCGGAACTGGAGCGGATGCGGCGCTGGGAATTCAGATAATCACGAGAATGCGATGGATCATTTTACCTATATAAACGGTACGCTCCATGCCGAGCAAGTGCCCGTCAGCGATATTGCCGAGGTGATCGGCACGCCGTTTTACTGCTACAGCAGTGCCACCCTGACCCGGCACTACACCGTATTCGCCAGTCTCTTCGAGGGGCTCTCTCCGCTTGCGATGGTGTGTTTCGCCGTCAAAGCCAATTCAAACCTTGCCGTGCTGCAATTGCTAGGCTCACTTGGCGCCGGTGCCGATGTGGTGTCTGAAGGGGAGATACGACGGGCACTCGCAGCCGGCATTCCCCCTGAGCGCATTGTATTTTCCGGCATTGGCAAAGCGCGGGATGAAATGGCCTATGCGCTTGAGCAGGGTATCTATCAGTTCAATGTTGAATCAGCGCCGGAACTGGAGTTGCTCAACGAGGTGGCGGGCAATGTGCAGGCTACGGCCCCCATTGCAATTCGTATTAACCCCGATGTTGATCCGGTGACCCATGCCAAGATCAGCACCGGGTTGAAAGAAAGCAAATTTGGTGTTGAGATTCCCCAGGCGATGCAGCTCTATGATCGCGCCGCAGAACTGCCCAACATCCGGGTGCAGGGTGTGTCGGTGCATATTGGCTCGCAGTTATTACAGATGCGTCCTTTTGCCGATGCGTTTCAACGCGTGCGTGATTTTATTGTCGATATGCGCGCCGCCGGGCACCGGATTGAGACACTCGATCTCGGTGGTGGTTTTGGCATTCAATATGGGCCGGAATCCCCTCCCTCGCTGGAAGAATATGGACGTATTGTCCGCGAAGCCACCGCAGGGCTGGAATGCCGCCTGATGTTTGAACCGGGACGGGTGATTGCCGGCAATGCCGGTATTCTTGTCAGCCGGGTGCTCTATGTCAAAAAAGGCAGCAGTCGCCATTTTGTGATTGTGGACGCGGCCATGAATGATCTGATGCGCCCGGCACTGTATGATGCATATCATGATGTGGTGGCCATCGACGCATCGGTTAACCAGACAACCATGACTGCCGACCTGGTGGGCCCGGTATGCGAAACCGGAGATATTCTGGGAGAACAGCAATCATTGCCGTCGGTCAATGCGGATGACCTCATTGCATTACGAAGCGCCGGTGCTTATGGCGCGGTCATGGCGTCAACCTATAATAGCCGCCGCCTGATTCCGGAAGTGCTGGTCAAGGATGATTGCTATGCCGTCATCCGGCCGCGCCAGAGCTACGAGGAATTGCTTGGGCTCGACCGCTTGCCGGACTGGGTATAATATGGTTTCACATCATTTCTGTAGCTTTTCCCACTAAGGCTTACGCGCCAACTATGGCGCGGGCAGCAGTCGCGGCCTCATAGCCATTCAGATTGTATGAACATTAATGTGAATGGCTATATACTGAAATTATTTAATGATATGATCGTGATTGATCCGACCGTTGGCGCGCCGGGCCGTCACCCAGCAACACGGTAGTGTAATTATTGTATACCCAGTGATTTAAGGATGATTGCGACAATTGCTGCGCCAGGCCCGCCATATGCGGTGGAGCAGTATGCGCGAAGCTGGCACCTTCTCCCACCCAGCTCTGAATGACTGCCTCTGTGAGTGATGGATAGAGCAATTGCATCGGGCCGCTTGACGCATTGCGCAGGGCCAGAATCGCTCCGCCTGCAGCCTGTGTTATATATGCGGTTTGTTGACGATGCTGGTCAAAATAGGTGCTGACTGTTCCTAAAAACATTTTGGAGTGCGAACGCAGCACTGAGAGACCGTGATCCGGCAGTGCGCCGCGGTGATAGATGCGCACAGCTCCACGGCGTTGTAAAATGCCAGCGTTTTCCAGTGCTTCGGTTGCCTGGGCTGCTTCCCTGGCGGCCTCAGCATCATCATTCAGCACTACGATATCCGTCCCGCTGAACAGATGGAGGTACCACGCTTCCAGCGGCAATGGCCCGCCACCGGTAAAGGCAAGCATATAGGGGGATTCTGCGCGATAGAGGGGAAGTGGGTTGACGAAACCAGCGCGTTGTAAGCTGGAGGCCATGACCTGCTGCGTTGAGCGGGCCAAGTCCGGATAGGTATCATACGGAAAGCCAATAGCACATAACATAGTGCTAAAGCGACGTATCTGCCAGCGCGGTGCGCTGATCTGCATAGCAGGCGCCGCCTGCTGTTTGAGGTGCTCCTGCAAGCGGCGGCTGAAATGATATTCCATCGCCTTTTCACCGCTCAACGCTACCTGCTGCACCCAATCCAGCATATGTGCAAAGCGCTCACGCACTGCGGGATAGCCGTGAAAGAGATCGCTGAACAGTCGTTCGTCGCGTAAATGCGCCAGAATCATCTCGCTTTCCTGGGAGGTCAGGCCCAATTCCGTCACGCTGACCAGCTGTTCAAACAGATGATTGACCGGATGGACACGGGTTCGCAATGCCGCATCATCCGGCATAAGCAGCGTCATGTCTGGCAGCCCACCGGATTCATGCAGCACCTGCTGAAACGGCTCAATGACTTCCTGTTTCAACTCCTTCAGCACCTGCATTATTTTGTCGCGATCCAGCAACTGATCGGTTGCCACATCCAGCGGTGCCGCCTGAGCCATCTCCTGTATCACCTCTGTATCTGCTTCTAACGTCACGGCGCCACCTTCTTCAACACTCAGACGAAGCTGCCCGAGCAGTGGGTTCAGCGTATGCACGTTATAGGAAGACTGTCCCAATTTTTTGGCAATCATCGGTGCCAGCAGCACATTGCCAGCACCGCAGAGCACTTCACGCTCAATGCCTTTCGGATGAAGGAATGAACGCACGGTGACCTTCATCGTTTCCGTATTGATCGCCGCGACGTGGAGCCCATCAGGTGCCGGCAATTCGGCGAACACATCGCTATAGAGAACATCCTGCAGCAAAAGCCGGCGCAATTGGTTGTTAAATTCCGGATTCATATCGAGCTGGCGGAGATATTGCTCGGCACATGGCCCTTCAATCACCAAGCCATAATAACGGTCGCTTCGCCCGACATAATGACAGGAGATATCTGCATCCAGCCCGAGCAATGCAGCAAAGGCATCTTTGAGACGTACGGGTAGTGCATCACCAGTCACACGGATGGCGGGCGGCTGCATCTGTAACTGCGTCTTATCCTGCTGCCGCATCGCTTTGACCGGGCTACCACCGCGCGCTGGCACCAGCTCAATAGAGGATTGCTGGTAGATGGCTGCGTGAGCCAGTGCCACACGGGCAGCTGCCAGATACCCATCGCCACATTCATCATACAGACTTCCATTTGGCGCATAACATTCCAGCATAAATCGATGATGCTGATCCATTGGCCGCATAAACACTGTGCTTGGGGCCTGAAATTTCATGGCGATGTCACGACGTGTATCTGCATTCGACGTTTCGTCTGCACCCACCCAGACAACTGGGATGCCGCTGCCTTTGCGATAGTCCTTACTAAAGACTTGCGTATGAATATATTGTGGCATTCTCTGTTCTTGTTCTTATTGCGATAGGCGGGTCATATCAGATCGTTGTGACAGTTTGTTGACAAACGCCGTTCTTTTCCACTTATGCGCCTGCATCTACCACGCCAATGAACGGTAATTCGCGAAATCGTCCCGCATGATCCAACCCATAACCGACGACAAACTGATCGTCGATAGGAAAACCGACAAAATCCGCACTAACGTCGACCTTTTCCTTGCCTTCCTTGTGTAATAACACCGCTACCGATACTGTTTTCGCACCACGCTTTGCCAGATACGCTTTCGCGTAGGCCAGAGTGCGACCCGATTCGAGAATATCGTCTACCAGCAGTACATGCATTCCTGAAATATCACGTGTCAAATCGCGGTGAAGCGTCAACTGGCCCGAGCTAACCGTGCCATCACCATAGCTGGAAACCGTCAAAAAATCGATCTCGGGGTGCAGGCCATGAGCTGACATGGAGCGCACCAAATCCGCGGCAAAGACAAAACTACCGCGCAGTAGCGGCACCACGGCAAAGCCAATATGGGGCGTGCCGCGTCCATCAAAACTATCGGCAATTTCAACCGCTAACGTCTCGACTCGCCCGGCTATGCTGTTGGCATCGAACAATACGTCAATCTGTGTTCCATCGATGGTCAAATGATTCGAATCAGCAAATGGAGATGGACGGGGAGCAGTCATAATTTGGTGTAGATGCTATAAGATTAATAACGTTGTGACAGTTCCACCGCATTGCCCAGATCAAGCAGCACATATTCAACCTGCGCCGGATTTCCCTCCAGGCGTGTTTTGAATGGTACAGATTCACCCGGCTCCAGCCGTCGGCCATCACTCACCAGATCTTTTGAATGTAGCATGCCAAGGTCCGAATCGGTCAGTGAAATGCGCAAAACAGGAATAGTGCGCACATCCTGCGCATGGTTGATGATGGTGCCACTGACAAAATAGCGCATCTTACGGCGTGCCGGAAGCGCCTGTATATCTACCTCTTCCAGTGCAAGCCCGTCCGTTTGCACCATGCCGGTCATCTCATAAACGCTGCCCAGGCCCATCGGACGAAGTGTCGATTCAAAGACGATGAATCCTCCAACCAGTGAGAGCAGCAGCATCATGATACTGACTGTTTTGAGCCATCCCGGTGTCACATATTGTCGGTGGATCGCCGGCAAGGTGACCTCCGATACGGGAGGCGGCTCGGGCGGAGACTCCATACTGCCTGGATCCAGCACATCCGGTTCCAGCATGTCGTCGGAGGGCGTTTGAAACCATGTATGACTGCAACGGGCACATCGAACACGGCGACCTTCGTCGCCGATGGCCGACGGACTAACCACGAAACGTGTCTTGCAGGCAGAACAAGTGACAATCATAGACTGAATAGACCTACTGTAAGTGGCATTATGTTATCATCCAGCGCTGATGAAGAAAAGCAGTTGTTCCGAAGAAAAGGATTTGCTACGGCTGATTCCTCTTTCACGTCATGAGTGCTTGATGTCCCCCACCACCACCTCCAATGCTATTGAATGCGACCAGATCGGTCTACGCTACGAAGCGGATCAGCCGATTTTGACAGATGTCACCCTCTCCCTGGCAACGGGCTCTTTTTACTTTCTGACCGGTGCCAGCGGCGCCGGCAAATCGTCATTGCTGCGTATTTTATCGCTTTCCACACGGCCACAACAAGGCCAGTTGACCCTGCTCGGCAATGAGACCAGCACTATTTCTCCCGAGGCGCTTCCGGCCTTTCGCCGCCGGATCGGATTTGTGTTTCAGGATTTCCGCCTCCTGCCACATTTAAGTGTGCTGGAGAATATTGCCCTGCCTCTTAAAGTGGCCAATGTGGATAAACCCACCCGGTTAAACCACGCGCAGGAAATGCTCGATTGGATCGGCCTTGGCGCATATGGGCAGGTATTGCCGGAAACCCTCTCCGGCGGTCAGAAACAGCGAATTGCCATTGCCCGCGCCGTCATCGCCAAGCCGGATATTATCCTGGCCGATGAACCGACGGGCAATCTCGATCCGGAGATGAGTGATAAATGTATGTATCTGCTCAAAGCACTTAATAAGCAAGGGGTGACGGTGGTTGTCGCGACGCATGATGAACCGATGGTCAAGCGCATGGGATTTCAGGAATATCGCCTGAAGGATGGTAAGGTGCGAAAGATTACCCGGCGCAAGAAAAAGGACGCCGAGGCGAAATAGCGCCTCATTGCTATCTATTGCTATCTGAGGCTAAGCTGTTGACGCCTTGTTCAATGGCGTGAATGGTTTGCTCTACTGCCTGCTCTGGCGGCAACCCGGCCGGTATAGGCGTCAGGCATTGCATCTGAATGACACCCGGGTGCTTATGGAATGCATTGCGCCCCCAAAATTTACCTGAGTTGAGCGCCACCGGCACGATAGGAATCTCCAATGCTTCATAAAGCGTCATCAACCCACGTTTTTTGTATTTCGGCGCAGCCCCATAGGCACGGCGCGTTCCTTCCGGAAATATGATGATGGACCTGCCTTCATCAAGGACGCGTTTTGCCTGATGCCGAATATGATCCAGCGCCAGATCACCTTGCCTGCGATCAATCGCGACCATCCCCAGCTTCCACATAAATTGGCCGAAGATGGGAATACGCAATAGCTCTTTTTTGATCACATAGGCCGGTTTGGCAAGCAACAGGCGGAAGATCAGCGTCTCCCATGCGGATTGATGTTTGCAGGCAATAATCACCGGGCCCTGATGCAGGTGATCGGCACCCTCAATATGATGGCGAATACCGCAACATAGGCGCAACGCTCCCATCAACCCTTTGACCCAGACGCCGCTGATCCACCAGCCGGCGCGCGTTGAGATAAATAACATCGGGATTCCCGGTATGCCGAGCAATACCGTCCAGCCCACATAAAACAGGTTAAAGGCAAGTGAGCGTAACGCTGTCATGGCGCCGTTTTATCTGCCGGTGATGTCGCTGCCTTTCCCTGATAGGCTTGATAAATACTGCCTATATTTTTGTGATATTCCGTGACCAGATAGCGTAGGGCCACGGGACTTTTCCACCATTCATCCACCGGCACTTGCGGAGGAAATACCGGATGTGGCACAATGTCTACTGTTGGCAGTCTTTTTTCAAAAAAACTCAAGGCCCTTGGCATATGATAATGTGCTGTGACCAGACGCACCGCCTGTATTTCCGGATGCTGACTCAACCATGCGGCTACTTCTTCTGCGTTACCAAACGTATCCTGCGCCTGATACCCCAACATGATGCGAGAGCGCATCTCTGCGTCCAACCGCTCAGACTGTAATTCGGGAATATCATCAATGGTGATACCCTCACCAACCCCTGAAATAAACAGCCATTCCGCCTTGCCATCCAGCAATATATCCAGCGCTTCGCCAATGCGGAGAAGCCCACCGGTCAGCGCAACAATGGCGTCTGTCTGTCGTTCAGTTTCCGGTTTCTGCACTGGCACCTGCGCGATATACCAGCCGAAGCCTGCTGCCCAGGACAAGAGCAACAACGCCATTACCAGCCGAAACACACCCCAAAACATGGTCTAAAGCCGATTTAGTAGTTGCAGGCGGTAGCTGATCGTCAAACGCGCCATGAAGACGGTTAATCCCAGACAACCAACGGCCACCAGTGCGATCATTACCCAATGCTGCCAGGCCACCTGCATCAATGGCAGCAGCGGAGCATCAATGGCCCCGCCTAAGTGACTGAATAAAAACAGCACAGCAACACCACAGACACTTCCAACCGCCACACCTCTCAAGCTCATGGCCAATGCATTAAGCTGAAATTGCTGAATAATATAGGGTTTATCCGCGCCAAGCATACGAAGCAATTCCAGCGTCGGTTGATGTAATGCCATTTCCGTGCGCGTAGACATGGCCAGAATAATACCCGTGATGCTGAGAATCAGCAGCACCATAGCACCGGCCACCCATTGCATCCCTTCGACCAGGCGCTGGAAACGCTGAAGCCAGATGGCATGATCTTCTGCCGCTAGCATCGGAAGCTGCTGAGAGACGCGCTCGACAAAGCGTGCTGTATCTGTCTGCGCAGGATCAATAACCACATCGAAAAGTGTCGGTGTCGGCAGGTTGCTGATAACCTCCTGTTTGTTGCCCAGCCATGGCGACAACCATTGCCGCAAGGTTCGCGCCGGCACAACCTGCACCTGGTTCACGCCATCCAGTTTGCTTAGCTCGATGCGTATTTTTTCGGCATGTGCCGCCCCCTGATCGTCGGCTGCCGACAAAAACAAGGTCACACGGTGTTCTTTCATTTCTGACCAGCGCGAGGTCAGATCGTGCAGGTTAAGCGCCATTGACAGGCTGAGGATGACGAGGAATACCATAAAGGCCATCACCCAGGGGAGTGCGGCATAGGAATCCTGCGGTGAGAATGGGATATCGCAATCGCGCCACATAAATATTAAGTATCCTGTTGGCTTGGCAATGTCGTCATAAATGTTGATATATCGACTCGAGGCCACCGCGTCAGCATCTTTATGCATAAATGCCGAGGATTGAAACTTTGCTGCAGAGCAACTATCTGTTTGACAGGGCGCACATTGTCATAAACAGGTAATAACTCTATGCTATGTTTAAAGGAAAGCAGAGAAAGGATTCTATCTCATATGCCGCATCATCCTACACCGCATGCACGCACAGCTTCGGATTCCGGTGACGTCTTTTTTCACGCGTTTCAACTTCTATTTCTAAGTGCAGCGGTTCTCTTACAGAGCGCGGCTCAGTAAATATAACTGACAGCAACCGCATATCGTTCGATCATGCCTGTCATGGCGTGAGTGCGAGATTTGCCTGATTGGCGGGTGACATTTCGACCCTGCTTCTTTATCGATATTCATCTTAAAATGACAGACTAATTCCTGATCTGCGCCCTTAATCACATAATATTTGTGTTAAATATTTTATTTCACAAATATATTTACATATTTTGATGCGGGCAGTATAGTGTCGCTCTAATTTGTGAGAAGTAACGCCATGGCCATAGCGGATAAACCATCCAAACAAGAGCATATCAAAGAGACAAGCGATGGGCTTCGTGGCGCACTGCCCGAAGAACTGGCCGATGCCAACGCATTCGTTTCAAACGACTCTTATGAGTTGTTAAAATTTCATGGCAGTTATCAGGGGTATAACCGCGACACAGCCACAGAGCGCAAAAAAGCTGGCCTGGATAAAGAGCATGAATTTATGCTGCGGCTGAAAATGCCGGGCGGACGACTGACGGCAGCACAATATCTGGCCATGGATCAATTATCTGATGATTTTGCCAATGGCACGCTGCGCATCACAACGCGCGAGACCTTCCAGTTTCATTGTATTGTAAAGCAGGATTTGAAGCCTGCGATTGCGACAATCAACCGCAACCTGCTCTCCACCCTGGGAGGGTGTGGCGATGTAGTGCGTAACATCAACACGGTGTTTGCTCCTGTTAAAGGCCCCCGTTATGAGATGCTGGAACAGGCAGCCTTCGATCTGGCCAAACATTTCACGCCGCGCACCGAGCAATATCTCAATATCTGGGTTGATGGCGAGCAGGTCGATGGCTGGGGCAGTATTAAAGGCGAGACAACCTTGGCTCCGCATAACGCCGAGGGCGATGAACCCATTTACGGGGTGCATTACCTGCCGCGTAAATTCAAAATTGGCGTTGCGCTGCCGGAAGATAATTCCATTGATGTGCTAACGAATGATCTGGCATTCGTTGCCATGTTCGACGGTGACAGGCTTGCCGGCTATAACACCTGCTTAGGCGGCGGCCTTGGCATGCAGCATAACAATGCTAAGACCTATCCACGCCTTGCCACCCCGGTTGCTTTTATTGCGCCAGAGGATTTGTTGCGTATGGCCGAGGCGGTGGTGAAACTCCAGCGCGATCATGGCGACCGTTCCAATCGCCGTCATGCCCGGCTCAAATATCTGGTAGAAGAAAATGGCCTGGACTGGACGAAAACCACACTGGCTGAGTATTTCGGCAAGCCATTACAAGCACCGGTTCCCGTTGAGCGTTATGAAGTGCCCGATCATATGGGCTGGCACCAACAGCAGGATGGCAAATGGTGGCTGGGTGTGCCTGTTCCCAGCGGGCGGATTGTAGACCATGGAGATGAACAGATTCGCAGTGGCCTGCGCGCTGTGGTGGAGCGCTATCAGATGCCGATTATCCTGGCGGCAGATCAGAATATTATCCTGTATGACATTGACCCGGCAGATCGCGATGGCATCACCACCTTGCTCACAGAGCATGGTATCCGACTACGTGAGGATATCTCGGAGCTTGATCGTTGGGCCTTAGCCTGCGTTGCCCTGCCCACCTGTGGCAAAGCACTGGCTGAAGCCGAACGCATTCGCGAGCCTTTAATTCAACAGACAGAAGCGATTTTGGCAAAGCTTGGCCTGGCAGAGCGTCCCATTTCTCTCAGCATTTCCGGTTGTCCCAATGGATGCTCACGCCCGTACACTGGCGATATCGGTATCGTCGGGCGAACGCCAGGGCAATATGCCGTTTTCGTTGGTGGCGATTTTGAAGGCACGCGACTGAACGAAAAAATCCTCGATAAAGTGCCGTATGAACAGCTGCCTGCCTTGTTGGAGGCCATGTTCAGGCTGTATCGTGATGAAGCACAGGATGCGTCGGAAGGGTTTGGCGATTTTTGTCACCGCTATGGGCTGGAACCTGTCACGGAAGTGGCACAGCGCACCCTGAATTGAGCGGAAGATGGTGTTTCCTGTTGGACTTACCCTGGACAGACTCCCTGTCGCCCTCATCGGGCGTGGCCGCGGCTTGCGTAAGCGCTTGGCACAACTTATCAATGAAGCACCGCATCTCAGCGTTTATTGCGATGATGCTGATGATGAAGTGAAAGCACTGGCTGGAAGCAACTTTCACCCCCATCTGCCAACTCAAGAGGCATTAGCCAACTATCGTGTGGTGATGATCGTCGACCTGCCGGACGAGCACGCTGCAGAACTTGCCTCTCTTGCGCGCAAGTCGGGTGCCATCGTTAATGTAGAAGATGTGCCGGAACAGTGTGATTTTTATTTTATGTCGCGCGTCAAGCGCGGAGATTTGCAACTGGCTATTTCCACTAATGGGAAAAGCCCAGGCCTGTCAGTGGCGCTGCGCGAATATCTGGAAGCGCGGATGGATGAACAATGGGAGCAGCGCTTGGACGAGCTGGCCGAGCTTCGCCAACAATGGCGCGCTGAAGGCAAAGCCATGCCGGAGGTATTGCGTCTGACGAAAGCGCATATTGCCAAGCAACAATGGCTGCCACATGTCGTGCATGAGCAATCTGAGGCAACCGCGATGTCGGAAGCAGCATCATGACGGCGTCTCTCTCACGATTGCAAACCTATCATGGAACGCTGGATGCATTGCCTTTGCTACGAGCGATGATTCGTGATGAATTTAACGGGCGCATTGCCCTGCTCTCTTCCTTTGG
The DNA here is from genome assembly GCA_964435165.1 of uncultured Rickettsiales bacterium. Taxonomy (GTDB): domain Bacteria; phylum Pseudomonadota; class Alphaproteobacteria; order Rickettsiales; family RI-342; genus CAYSXY01. The sequence continues at coordinate 4,514 of CAYSXY010000042.1, read as the reverse complement.
GGCCGACGCTGCGGTCACCTTGTCTCTGGTTGCCAAAGTTGATCCTGCTACGCCCGTGTTGTTTCTGCAAACAGGCAAGCATTTTCCGGAAACGCTGGCTTACGTGACCACATTGCAAGCCCAATTAGGGCTCACCAATATCCTGCAGCTCACACCGGATGATAACAAACTGGAGCAGATTGACCCGGATGGCTCACTATGGAGCACGCAGCCAAACCGCTGTTGCTGGCTGCGGAAGGTGGCACCGCTGGATGATGCACTTGAGGCTCATGGCATTGAGGCCATCATTACCGGGCGCAAGCGTTACCAGACAAAAGACCGTTCAGATATGGACACCATCGAATTGCATGATGATGGGCTGTTTCGTATCAACCCGTTAGCAGACTGGTCGGCGGAGGATATTCGGGATTATATGCGCCGTGAAGCCTTGCCGCCACACCCGCTGATTGCACATGGTTACCGTTCCATCGGTTGCGCCCCTTGTACACGCCCGGTGAAAGAGGGCGAAGATGAACGCGCCGGGCGCTGGGCACATACCAATGGTCTGAACGACAGTAAAACTGAATGTGGCATTCACCTGTCCAGCAAAGACACAGCGGACTGGAATATATAAGAAGGAATAACGGTATGATACTCTCCCTCCCCTATGGTCTGGCATTTGCTGATCTCTATGAGCGTGATGGGCTGGTACAACTCGACGGCCATTTTCTCGATGCACTCAAGACGGAGGATGTTGGGCTGTATAACCAGTTGATGGAAGCCCGAGCCGAGCCTGATGGGCTGGAAGAAAAGGCGCATAGCACCTTGCTGATTGATCTCGCGCCGCATGTTGAGCGATTTATCGCGCAGCTCTTCAGCATTTCGGATGAGGTGGAAGCGCTGATTCAGGCACAAAAAGGGCTGGATCCGCTCTACAGCGTCAAGCGCCTGTTTGTCCAGCGCCGGGCATTGCGTGCCTATAAGGCGGCAGAAGCAGAAGGGTTTGACGCTGCTACATTGCGTGAGGCGTTGGAACAGGCAATGGGTGAGCCATTCGATGAACTCAGCTTTGCTCGCGCCGTCACACAGTGGCTGGAGGATGAAACGGCGCATGACGCATCGCTCGACCTTGCTTTGCGCTACAGCGCCTGGGCCAGCCAGACCGAGGCCGGGCAGGCCCTTCATGGTGGTGGCATTTTGTTCACCAAACCGAAGAAGCTTGATTTTGATCATTTGGTCCCGGTCGAGACGGTAGAGCGTGATGGCATTCGTATGCTCAAACTGCCCGATCACGAATTGCGGCGACGCGAAGGCTTTGCCCTGACGGATGACGGGGCATCCCTCGCTGAGGCTCTGGACGAAGCGAATTACTGCATTTATTGCCACAATCAGGGCAAGGATAGTTGCTCAAAAGGACTGCGCGATAAGGAAGGGCGATTTAAGGAAAGCCCGACACGCGTCACCCTCGCCGGCTGCCCGTTGGAAGAAAAAATCTCCGAGATGAACATGCTCAAGGCACAGGCAGTACCGCTCGGCGCACTGGCTGTTGTGACGATTGACAATCCGATGTGTGCCGGCACGGGCCACCGTATTTGCAATGATTGCATGAAAAGCTGCATCTACCAGAAACAGGATCCGGTCGATATTCCGCAGATGGAAACCCGTACCTTGAAGGATATTCTGCATCTGCCCTGGGGGTTTGAAATCTACAGCCTGCTGACACGCTGGAACCCGTTGAATATTCACCGCCCATTACCCAAAGCAGAGACAGGCCATAAAGTGCTGGTGGCTGGCCTGGGCCCGGCGGGCTACACCCTCGCCCATCATCTGATGAATGATGGTCATACGGTCGTGGGTATTGACGGGCTGAAAATTGAGCCACTGCCACCGGAGATTTCGGGCGTTAGCGCCACGGGTGAGTTGGTGCCATTTGCGCCGATTCGTGATGTGACGGCACTCTACGAGAATCTGGATACGCGCAGCCTGGCCGGGTTTGGCGGCGTGGCGGAATATGGCATCACCGTGCGCTGGAATAAGAATTATCTCAAGCTGATTCGCCTGCTGCTGGAGCGGCGGCGGCAATTTGCCATGTTTGGCGGGGTGCGCATGGGTGGCACGGTGACGGTTGAGCAAGCATGGCAATTGGGCTTTGACCATATTGCCTTATGTATGGGTGCAGGCAAGCCGCGTATTCTCGACATTCCCAACGGGCTGGCCAATGGTGTACGCACCGCCTCCGATTTTTTAATGGCACTGCAACTGACCGGTGCAGCAAAATCTGACTCTATCGCCAATTTAACACTGCGCCTGCCAGTGGTGGTGATTGGCGGCGGGCTGACTGCCATTGACACCGCGACGGAATCGCTCGCCTATTACCCGGTTCAGGTGGAAAAATTCCTGCGCCGCTATGAAGCGCTGGTGAAAGAACGCGGCGAGGCAGCCGTGCAAGGCTATTGGAGTGCGGAAGAGCGGGAAACCGCCGAAGAATGGATTGCCCATGCCAGAGCTATTCGTGAAGAGCGGCATCTGGCTACCAAGGAAGGGCGTGAGCCGAATATTCTTGCCCTGCTGCGCCAATGGGGCGGTGTGCATTTGCTCTATCGCCGCAGCCTGCAGGATGCGCCGAGTTATCGCCTCAACCATGAAGAGGTGGAGTTGGCGCTGCAGGAAGGTATTGAATTTGCCGAACATTGCACACCCAAAGCGGTGGAGATTGATCAGTATGGGGCGGCAAAAGGGCTCACCGTTGCCTATCAAGCCAATGCGGAACAGGCGGCCTCACTGCTTACCGTTCCGGCGCGGACCATTCTGGTAGCGGCCGGTACGCAACCCAACACCGTGCTCCAACGCGAAGACCCAGTCAATTTTGAGATGGATGGCAAATATTTCGCTGCCATGGACGAAGCAGGCCAGCATGCCTCGCCGGAATGGGTGGCCAAGCCGGAGGTGCCGCAAGTGCTGACGCAGATGGAGGCTAATGGCAACAGCATCAGCTATTTTGGTGATTTGCACCCCTCCTTTGCCGGTAATGTGGTGAAGGCCATGGGTAGTGCCAAGCAGGGCTACCCCACCATCAGCCGTATATTGGCGAAAAAACAGCCAGCCAATCGTGATTCATCTGCTGCCTTCGTGGAGCAGATGCGTCGCCAGTTCATCGCCGTGGTGGCTGATGTGATTCGTCTGACCCCAACTATTATTGAGGTGGTGGTGCATGCGCCTCTTGCCGCGCGCAATTTTGATCCAGGGCAGTTCTATCGCCTGCAAAATTATGATGGGTTTGCGCTGAAAGGCCCGGACGGCACCCTGCTCGCCATGGAAGGGCTGGCGCTGACCGGTGCCTCGGTGGATAAGGAAAAAGGCCTGCTCTCCACCATTGTGTTGGAGATGGGCGGCTCGTCTGATCTCTGTGCCTATTTGAAAAAGGGTGAGCCGGTGATTTTGATGGGACCGACAGGCACGCCGACGGAGATTCCCACAGATGAGACGGTGATGCTGGTGGGTGGTGGATTGGGCAATGCTGTGCTGTTTTCCATCGGCAAGGCCTGCCGCGAGGCAGGCAACAAGGTGCTGTATTTCGCAGGCTATAAGAAGAATATCGACCGCTATAAGCTGGATGAGATTGAAGCGGCGGCAGATGTGGTGGTGTGGTGCTGCGATGAAGCGCCGGATTTTGAGGCACGCCGCCCGCAGGATCATGCCTTCCATGGGAACATTGTTGAAGCGATGGTGGCCTATCAGAATGGCTCGCCTTCGCTGCCGCTCACCGAGGTGGACCGCATCATCGCCATCGGCTCCGACCGGATGATGGCTGCTGTCGCAGAAGCGCGGCACACCGCCTTGAAGCCATGGCTGAAAGACTCGCATTTAGCGATTGGCAGCATCAACTCGCCCATGCAATGCATGATGAAGGAAATCTGCGCGCAATGCCTGCAACAGCATGTGGACCCGGAAACGGGTGAAGAGAGCTATGTCTTTTCCTGCTTTAATCAGGATCAGCCGCTGGATTGTGTGTCCTTCCCGCATTTACGCCAGCGCCTGGGCCAGAACAGCCTGCAGGAAAAACTAACTGCGCAATGGATTGACCGCGCCCTGACCCAGATGGGTGAGCGCACATTGGCAGCGTAGCGATTAGTTGTTTAGTAAATTTTTGGTATTGAAGGCAGCAACAGATTAGCATTTCATTATATAGTCGTTCAATTTAAGAATTTCTGGTTAGCGAAAATGTTTGGTTTTAGAGTACCGCAATGGCCGGTACTTAAATGTACCGGCAAATGAGGAAACGCAAAAAACCATCATTTGCAGCAAGCAGAAATTTTTAAAGTGAATGATTATAAAACCCGGCTATCTCTGAGGAAGAGAATAGCCGGGCTAACAGCGTGAGCTGTGTGATCGGGGGGATGGTCGCGCTAACTACTTGGCGTGATGGTCACTTGCGTGCCATCAATCGTGCCGCGCAGCGTGCCATTGTTGAACCGCAGTTGGTTACCATCAGCATCGGTGATGCCACCGGACGTGATGGTCCAGGTGGTTTGACC